>JBCDHF010000251.1:0-7021 GCA_038750375.1 Cyanobacteria bacterium P01_H01_bin.15 | reverse complement strand
CATTTGATGCCAGCCCCAGTGCGCGACTTCATTAGTCGGAGCTGTCGAGGCACCAATATGAACGATGTGATTGACGCCGGCAACCTTAGCAGCATCCAGAAAGCGTTTACTCTGACGCAGCATGTCTACGGTATAGCCCGTCAATAACAGCGCGCGCTCAATACCCTCCAAGGCTGGCTTTAGGGTGCTGGGCTGCTCAAGATCGAGAAATACGGTCTCAAACCCTTTCGCTTCTAGAGTCTGGGCTTTGGCTATAGAGCGGACGGCAGCAACAGGATGGCTATCTCCATTGAGCTGAAGCTGTCGGAGCGTTTCGCTACCAACTTTACCAGTCGCACCGAGAACAAGAATTTTGGGGAGGTCGCTCATAATCTTTGATGGGGATAAGGGAACAAGTGTTGTGGTGAAATCAACTGGAACTAGACTGCGCGACTAAACATGCGCCGCAGGTCGAGACGATTTCCAAATCCAGAGCCGATTGCATTTAAAGTCTGCATTTGAAAGGATTTAGCTAACATTTCGCGAGTATTGAAGAAAAACCTTTTCATATGTGGTGCTGTTTGATGGGACTCGCTAAATAAATATTCTTTGTCACTCCAAATTTCATACAGCGTGAATTTCTCGGGCTGTTCCGGCTCTTGATAGAGTTCAATCGATACGCAAAAAGGCTCTTTTCGCACCTCGTCTGCCCTCAGAAGGGCCTGCTCCCTAAACGATGCGATCGCCTCCGCTTTGACAACAGCTCGGGTTAGCAAAACAACGTTCATAACAAGTACCTAATTGCCTTATGTGGGTTCATTGTTGGCGCGACGGGAGTCAATTCTGGCGTTGAGCACGGCTCGCTTGGCTCTAATTGTGTAACCAGGTGTCCGTGCTGTTTTTGGGTTTTCGATTTAATTTACGATACGTACCGTATCAATTTTAAATTGAACCTGTCAACCCCTTTTACAAAAAAAGGTCGGATTAATTCTGCGATCGCAATCTAGCGCAGCGTACTTAAACGCCCGCGTTTAAATGACTGCCAGCGCTTTTAAAGCCCGTTTAGGTAAGCCTTCTGCAAACTCAGCATCGAGAGGAAGGTGTCCGACCAATAGTCGGAAGTAGATGGGTCCGTAAAGAATATCCAGGGCTAACTCTGGATCGAGGGTTGGCACAAACTCACCGTTTTCAATTCCTCGCTGAATCAGCGCTTTCGCCGCTTCCCGGCGCGGATAAAGGAGGCGATCACGGTAGCTAGCTAATGCCTCGGGATCAGCCTGCCCCTCAGCAAGGATCTGAGCCACGATATGACCGTATTCCCCGGAGAACGCTCGAACTAACGCCGCTATTTGCTGCGAGATCATCACTGCCACCGACTCATTTTCAGCAAACTCTATGATCGGCAGCACGTTTTCAACAAAAGCATCCATAACCACGGCCACTTTGCTCGGCCACCAGCGATAAATAGTGCTCTTGCCAACGCCGGACTCCCGTGCGATCCCTTCGATGGAGAGTTCTTTGAGGGTGGTATTTCTGATTAATTTCCAGGCGGTCTCTAAAATCGCTGCCCGGCAAGCGGTTGAGCGGGGACGACCGACTTTTTTTGTGCGTGCCATAAGCAATTTTTAGGGACGAGGGTTGACAATCGATTTTTATTTTAATACGATACGTATCAGAAATAAATCGATACGTGACGGCTCGAAAATAATTAATTCAGGAAATTCCCATGAACGCAATGCTCAAATCCTCTTCTCCTAAGCCTTCTGCGCCCCTGCCTCCAGTTACGCGATCTCAGCCGACTCAATGGCAAATGACCATAGTGCTCTGGCTAATGGTTTATCCCTTAATCACGGGGCTAGGGCTAGCCCTAAATCCGCTGCTAAAAACGCGATCGCTACCTGTCCGTAATTTGGTTACAACAGTAATTTTTGTTCCAGCCATGGTCTACGGCGTCGTTCCCGCTGCAAACAAACTGATCGTTACTCAGAATGCTCGCCAAAAGCGTTAGCCGAAGAATATTTAGTCTCGGCTTCTGATAATGAGCGACGCAACATACCCAACTAGATGGACCTACATCAAAACCGATGAATACTCAAGACGTTAAACAGATTCAACAGTTGACTCAACAGTGGGTAACCGCTTGGAGCCCGAAAGACCAACCGTTTCTTGACCAAAAATGGGACCAGATCTTTGCAACTGGCGACAATGAAATTTTGGTGTTTGATAACTACGGCGGCTCTGTTGTTGTTCTACGCAGTCTGCAAGAATACCTCGACACCTGGTCTCCGGTAATGCAACAGTTCGCCTACTGGGAAATAACGATTGAAGATAATCTTGAAATTACCGTGGAAGGAGATTTAGCGACAACGACGTTCTCATTTGTCGGGCAGGGGAGCACCCAAGACGGGCAACCGGCAGCGCTTCGCCAATATGGCACACACATTTGGAAACGCACCCAAAATCAATGGAGACTCGTTCACGAGCATCTAACTAGCGGGGATGCTCCAAATGCGTAGATATATTTTCCCTCAGCATTGATGTTTTTGCTGTCCAAGAAGAAATTGTGTCTTTAGAACAGATCTTGGGGGAACGCCTCATATTTTGGAGAAGGAAAATCAATAACCTCTAAATTGAGGGAGTATCGTGGAAAGATGCGACGAGATAATCTGCAAAGGCTTGGGCTGACGGCTTAGCGCTTTTGCCGGCAGCGAGCAAGGCATTGACTTCAACAGTCCCAATTTCCCAATCTTTAAGAACTTGAACAAGTTCACCACTTTCCAGTTCGGCTCTACATCCCCAGAATGCAGTGGAAATAATTCCCATTCCGGCCAAGGCAGCAGCAGTTGAGGCCTCATTGACGGTTACCATGAGTTGACCGTCAACTTTGACGGAAAGAGTTTTACCGTCTTTTTTGAAATTCCAGCCAGTCGTTCCCATACTTGACGGACCAATAATCACCTGATGTCCGGCAAGGTCTGCTGGAGTTTTGGGTATTCCCGCCTTGGCCAAATATGATGGAGAAGCAGCGAGTAACCGTGATGTTACCAATAACCGTCGCGCAATCATAGTTGAATCGCGGAGCCTCCCAAAGCGAACGGCAACATCTATGCCCTGATCGATCAAGTCTTGGAATTCATCTGTCAACACAAGATCAACATTGAGATCCGGGTGTTGAGCGAGGAAATCGGGAAGGCGAGGAATAATTTCGCGTGTCGCGAAGCTAGTTGCAATTCCCACTCTCAAGCGTCCCTGCAGCTTTCCATCACTGCGAACCAGATAGTTCGCCTCTTCCAAAGCTGACAGAATCGGCTCTATTCTCGCCAGATAATCTGCCCCAGCTTCCGTTAGTTTCACCGCATGGGTACTTCTGACAAAGAGGGCCGCCCCCAAATCCTTTTCCAGACTGGAAATGATTCTAGACACAGAGGGCTGGGACAGGTCAATCTCTTTGCCTGCTGCTGTAAAACTACCGGTTATCGCGACACGACAAAATAAGCGTAAAGTTGAGATCCGATCAGTCATTTGTTTTTCGAATAACTATTAGACATATATTACCTCTACCAATTAAAAAAAGAATGAGTAATACTGAATTCATGAGCAGATGACGCAGTTCACTTTCATGAATGATTAGTAGCAAAATCTGCGATTCTCACTCGAAAAATCAGCAAATCAAACAACATACACCTTGAATGGGAGTAATTAAGATGAGCAGCAATTTTACTGTAAAAGTATTTTTCAGAGGCGATTGGTGTCCATGGTGCTCTGGCTATTTAAAAGACTTTAACGACAACGCTCTTCGTACAATTCAAGAACTTGGAGGAAAAGTTGTCGGAATTACAGCTCAAGCGGGCAACCAGTCTCAAAAAAACCTTGGGCTCAACTTCGATATTCAAATTGATGAAGAAAACATTGAGGCAAAAAAATATGGCATTTTCATTACGCCAAAAGCCCAAACCCCCCTCAAAGATGTAGACGGAGTTTATCCAAACGGAATGGTTCAACCCGGGGTTGTTATTGAAAATGCGGAAGGGCAAATCCTTTATAAATGGGCAATAGTTCCTAGCGAGATGAATATGGGTGGGGCTAGCGACAGACCACTAGTTTCAGATATTGTTTCTTCACTTGAACAAATTCTAAAGGGTCAAGAAAACGGTAGTTCATTTAGTACAACTAACATGAATTACCTTGAGCAGAACCATCCTGACGAATACCAAAAGGTGCAAGCCTACATTGCTTCTCTGAATCAATAGGAGGCAAGAGTAATAGTAACCAGGCTGTAGAATAGGCTCCCACTTTTCTGCTAGGAACAGCGAGCCTATTCGTTCCAAATCCCCACCCTGTCTCCGTTTATTTCACCGCATGGGTACTTCTGATATGCAACGTCTCCACCAGAATCGTTGGAGATCATTCTGGATATAGGAGGCTGTGAGAAGTCATTCTCTTTACTGACTGACATTAAGCTACCCGATGCGATAACACAGTGGAACAAGCGCATAGTTATGTTCCGATTGCTCGCTTGCTTTGCAAATAACTATTGGATATATATTGCCTTTAGCAGTCTATAGGCAATTGAGCAATACTTGCATCCATAAGTAAATTGAGCACATCACGAAAGTTGAAAAATCGTCGGTCTGGTAGTAGAGCCTGATTTAATCCCGTACATCGACAGAATCACTATGCAGGAATATAAATATGTCTCTTCAACAAAAACTCGACGCATTCAAAGCAAACTTTGAAGCCAATCATGCTCCGCCCGCAGCGGTGGAGGCCTTTCATCGTTCTATCCGTGAATTGATCGAAAATGGGAATGCTGAGCATGCCCTCAAGGCAGGTGAACGAGCACCCGAATTCACCTTGCCAGATTCAGATGGCAATCCTACATCTTCAAGAGCTTTGCTTTTAAAAGGACCCTTGGTACTTACTTTCTATCGTGGTGTCTGGTGTCCTTATTGTAATTGTGAACTGCAAGCATTAGAAGAAATCGTTGGGATCATCCGTTCTCATGGTGCTTCACTGCTGGCGATTTCCCAGCAAGGGGCGTCAAGCAGTCGCAAGTCTCAAAGGGAAAATCAGCTCAGTTATCCAATCCTTACAGACCAAGGGGGAGAATTGGCAGAGCGTTTTGGCTTGCGTTGGACATTGCAACCCTACTTGATTGAATTCTTTGAGCACTTTCAGGTGGACCTTCCAAAGATTCACAACGATGACAAATGGACTTTACCCATGCCGGCAAGGTATGTCATCGATACCGACAGCACCATCGCCTACGCAGAAGTCAATCCGGATTATACACTTCGACCGGAGCCTAGTGATTTGTTCCCGATTCTCGAACACCTTTCACTTACAACAGTGCACTAGTAGGTACACGCATTATCTTTTCATATTGGTTTGCTGTAATAGGCTTCTGATTCTACATCAACAGAGCAGAAGCTATCGGGACCTCAGGAATGTTCGGGCAGCATCCTGCCAGTCATCCATATAATGCATGATTTCCTACAGCGAATCCCACTCTAGAACCCAAAAACAACCACTTTATTTCGATTTAAATGGAGGAAAGCAATGTCACTTCAACAACAACTTTTAGAACTTAAGGCGAACATCAAGACTCAGATTCCTGAGGACGTGTTTCAGAAATTTGAGGAGTCGATACATGCTCTGGCTAAATTGGAGATGACGGCTAATGCCCCAAAGGTCGGGGAACAGCTGAAAAATTTTGTATTGTCTAACCAATTAGGGCACCAGAGGAGCCTATCAGAGCTGCACAAGTTGGGTCCGGTAGTAATAATCTTCTACCGTGGTGGCTGGTGCCCATACTGTAATCTTGAGCTTCGTACATATCAACAGTTTCTACCTGGTCTCAAAGCAGCTGGGGCTCAATTGGTTGCAATTACTCCTGAGCTACCAGACTCTTCGTTGTCAACCATCGAAAAGAACGAACTTGAATTCGAGGTGCTATCTGATCTTGGTACCGAATACGCACAAAACATTGGACTCGCCTTTACGCTTCCTGAAGAACTTCGCCAAATTTATGCTGACTTGGGTGGCGATTTAGAGAAGTTCAATGGTGCAAACCATTTTGACCTTCCCATTCCAGCCACCTTGGTGGTTGACACTGATGGCAAGATCGTGTTCGCACATGTTGATGTGGACTATACGACTCGAGCTAATCCAGAGGACGTACTGAGTGTTGTTAATAGCATCGGATAGTCCCAAATCCCGATGAGCTGTCCCGCTGCTTACATCGGGCAATGCACCCTCAATCCTTCAAAAACTATCAACAAGAGGTAAAACTTGTGAGAATCGTAGACAGTACTATTCTTATTACTGGTGCCAATCGTGGAATCGGTCGAGCCTTAGTCGAGAAGTCACTGGAAAAAGGGGCTGCCAAGGTCTACGCGACTTATCGCTTAGAAAAAAACCGCTCCCAGTTTGATGAGTTTGGTGAGCAGGTAGTTCCAGTTCATCTTGACCTCGGTAATCCTGCGTTAATTTCACAGCTTTCTCAATCGGTACCGTCACTGAATATCCTCATCAATAATGCCGGCATCCTCAGTGCCCTTAGTTTGCTTGAGGATACCGAAGAGGAATTGCGTCAAGACTTCGGTATTAACTTCTTTGGGACACTCGCTGTTACCAAGTTGCTGCTGCCTGTTCTCAAGAAAGAAAACGCTGCTGCCATCGTGAATGTTGCTAGCATTGCTAGTCTGGCAGCCATGCCGAGTCTCGGCGGTTATTCTGCGTCGAAGGCGGCCCTCCATTCGATGACCCAGTCGATTCGCAGTGAGTTGAAGGCCGACGGTATTGCGGTACACGGCGTTTACCCTGGTCCAGTAGCAACGCGCATGACAGAGGGCTTTGACATGGAAATGACATCTGCTCTGGTGGTTGCTGAAAACATCCTGGAAGGCATCGAAAACAGCGTGGAGGATATTTTCCCAGACGCCATGGCGCAACAAACTGGACCCATCTTCCTCAGTTCGCCCAGGAAGCAAAGGTCTGTTCAAGCTTCTTGGGCGAACTGAGGAAGATGGGTCCAGTTTGT
>JBCDHF010000250.1:0-7063 GCA_038750375.1 Cyanobacteria bacterium P01_H01_bin.15 | reverse complement strand
GGGTTATTCCAGGAAATCATTGCTCGGCAAGCCTATTTCAATAAAGCCACTAAACGAAAATCAAAATTTGCTCAAAATAGTTAAGTATAAATTGCAATAAAATGTTCTTTCTCTGAACATTAAATGCATTCAGGAATACCATCGGGATTTTCGGCAAATACCCCGAATCAATATTTTGGGTGATCGAAAATCGCCAGCTCTCGCTCGATCCGGCATCTCCCCAACTAGCCGTGGTGACTTTGCTTATCTTTCCGCACAACTCGACATCGGATCGGCTTTACGGGGTCTAAGGCTCTTGCCGGATTGTCGAGTTGCAGCCTCTTTCTGTTGAGCTGTTTTGGGTCATACGCAAGCGTTCCTGGACGAATGCAGTGATTTCTTTGATAGATGAGGAGACTTGAACAAACTAGGTTGTCTGGGGCAGCGGCAAAGCGCACTTTCTATAATTTCTTTCTTTCTTTGCCAACGACCTTGGGGTCTCGATTTTGCAAATCAGACCAAATAATAAGGAGATCCACAATGAGTGAATCCCCTCTTAAGCAGGCTATGAAGCTCACAACTGGAAGACTTTAGGAATTTGCACGGAGCTTATCCAAAACACTGCGATCTTCCATGGTGGAAATGTCGCCCGCAATCTCTTCTCCAGCCGCTAAGTTCCGTAAAAAGCGGCGGATGATCTTGCCAGAACGAGTCTTCGGCATCGCATCCGTAAAGCGAATCTCCCCAGGTTTAGCGATCACTCCAATTTCCTTGACGACGTGCTGTTTGAGTTCTGCCGTCAGTTCATCGCTCGGACGATAGTGACCTTCGAGCGTCACAAAGGCAAAAATATCTTCCCCTTTGAGCTCATCGGGACGTCCAACTACTGCAGCTTCCGCAACTGCCGGATGCGACACCAATGCGGACTCGACTTCCATCGTGCCTAATCGGTGACCGGAAACGTTAATGACGTCATCTACTCGGCCCATGACCCAGAAATAACCATCGCTATCCTTGCGGGCACCATCCCCTGCGAAATATAGGTACTTTCCATCCACTGGCGCAATGTGCTCCCAATAGGTTTTACGGAAGCGATCGGGATTGCCATAAACTGTTCGCATCATCCCGGGCCAAGGATGTCTAACGACTAAATATCCGCCTTGGTTATCTTCAACCGGCTTCCCGTCTAAATCAACGACATCAGCCAAAATACCTGGGAATGGTTTCGTTGCGGAACCGGGCTTAGTCGGAATGGCTCCGGGTAGCGGCGTAATCATAAATCCGCCAGTTTCTGTTTGCCACCATGTATCAACAATGGGGCAGCGCTCGCCGCCAATCACCCGCGAATACCACATCCAAGCCTCTGGATTAATGGGTTCACCCACAGTTCCCAGAAGTCGCAAAGACGTTAAATCACGGGCATTCGGTAAATCCTCTCCGGCCTTAATAAAAGCCCGAATTGCAGTGGGCGCAGTGTAAAAAATCGTCACGCTATATTTTTCGACAATGTCCCAAAAACAGCCGGGATTTGACGGACGCGGTGCGCCTTCATACATCAAGCTAGTAGCGCCATTGGACAGAGGACCGTAAACGATGTAGCTATGCCCTGTAATCCAGCCCACATCAGCCGTACACCAATAGACGTCGGTATCTTTAATATCAAATGCCCACTTCAGAGTCATATGGGTGTAGAGGTTATATCCAGCCGTCGTATGCACAACTCCCTTCGGTTTTCCTGTCGTGCCGCTGGTATAGAGAATAAACAGCATATCTTCGCTGTCCATGGGTTCTGGCTCGCAGTTAGCCGAGGCGTCCGCTTTTAGCTCATGCCACCAATGGTCTCGACCCGATTCCATCGAGATATCGGCTTTGGTGCGTTGGACCACTAAGACGTTATCGACGCTGGGACAGGCGTTATTGGCTAACGCGGCATCGACTTGGGTTTTCAGCGCCACTATCTTGTCTTTCCGAAAGCCCCCATCAGCCGTAATGACTAGTTTGGCTTCCGCGTCGTTTAAACGATCTTTGAGCGCTTCAGCACTAAATCCCCCAAAGACGACCGTATGCGGCGCACCAATTCGGGCGCAGGCCAACATTGTGATCGCGGCTTCTGGCACCATGGGCATATAAATCCCCACGCGATCGCCTTTTTTTACGCCCAAATTTTTTAGAACATTGGCAATTTTGCAGACTTCTCGGTGCAGCTGGGCGTAGGTCAGGGTCACCTCATCACCGGGTTCTCCCTCCCAAATGAGAGCGGCTTTGTTTTTGCGCCAGGTTTTGAGGTGACGATCGAGACAGTTATAGGTGATGTTGGTTTTGGCGCCTACAAACCATTTGGCAAAGGGAGGCTGCCAGTCTAAAACTTGATCCCATTTCTCAAACCAGTCCAGCTCTCGTTCTGCCAGCTCTGCCCAAAACGCCGCCGGATCAGCACTGGCTTTGTCTGTTAGGACTTGATGTTGCTCTACGCTCCCGACATGGGCGGCTTGAGCAAACTCGGCAGCAGGCTCAAACAGTCGCTGTTCCTGGAGAATCGATTCAATCGTGGGTTGGGACATGATCAAGTTTTACTGAACGTATGGCTTCAATTTATTTTGAAGTCTGGCTTGAGCGCTTTTTTTTGTGATCACTGAAGAATTGCTTAAATAATCACAATAAATCTAACCCTGTCTCTGAAAGCGGTCTTGACTTTAAAGATAGTCAAATTGTTGGAGCCCTGTAGGTTCTGGCAGGTGCTTATCTCGACGCCGTTAGTGGCTGAATCGCTTCCGCTAGTTTGGCTTGAATTGTTTCCACTACAGAGTCAATGGGTAGGTCGGCAGCCTCTTTGGTTTTGCGCTCAACCACTTCTACTTTGCCATCTTTGAGTGATCGCCCTGTCACCACTCGATAGGGAATCCCAATTAAGTCCGCATCTTTGAATTTGACGCCAGCGCGTTCTTTGCGATCGTCAAGCAATGTTTCAATTCCAGCCGCATTGAGATCCTTGTACAGTTGCTCAGCCACTGTCATTTGAGCTTCATCAGTGATGTTCGGAACAATGACGGCGACATGGAACGGCGCGATCGCAGCGGGCCAAATAATGCCGTCTTTGTCATAGGATTGCTCCACGCTGGCTTGGGCTAACCGGGAGACCCCGATGCCGTAGCAGCCCATGAAGAGCGGCTCTGTTTTACCCGCTTCATTGGTAAAGGTCGCCCCCATGGCTTTGGAGTACTTAGTGCCTAACTGGAAAATATGGCCTACCTCAATACCGCGGGCGGACTTAAAAGTTTGGCTCGGATCATGAATAGCGCGATCGCCTACCAACGCTTTGCGGACATCCACCACCGCTTTGGGCAATGTGTAATTGTCACCCCAGTTGCCACCCACCGTGTGAACGTCTGGCTTATTGGCCCCGGTCACAAAGTTTTTTAGCTCAACGGCTGTTTGATCGAGGAGTCGCAAAAACTGACCGCTCACTTGCTCGGATTTTGCGATCACACTATCGGGTAAATCAATCCCGAGGTAGCCCAAAGGCAAGGACTCTGCGGCCCATTTTTTCTGCGCATTGACATCTGGCACCGTTAATTTCAAAACTGTGGTGGCGTCATAATCTGCTGCTCGCTTGACCAGTTCATTTTGCAGCTTGACTTCATTGACATCCTGGTCCCCGCGAATACTAACCAAAACCAGAACTACCTTGCCGGAATCGTACAGGGCTTCATACAAAACATTCTTAACAATCGCGGTCGGCGAACAGTCCAGTTGCGCACTTAGCTTGGCAATAGTTTCTGTACCGGGGGTTTCTTTTTCTGCAAATTCAGTAAAGGGAGATGCGATCACATCAGCGGGCAAAGAAATTGCTTTCTCGACGTTCGCGGCATATTTTCCATCGTCCGTATAGAGAATATCGTCTTCCCCAGCTTCTGCCAGCACCATGAATTCTTGCGAGCCAGAGCCGCCAATGGCGCCAGAATCGGCGTCTACCGGTCGATAGGCGAGCCCACAGCGCTCCAGAATACGCCGATAAGCTCGATCCATATCAGCATAGGTCGCTTTTAAACTGGCTTCATCACTGTGAAAGGAATAGGCATCTTTCATAATGAATTCTCGACCTCGCATTAATCCAAAACGCGGCCGGATTTCATCTCTAAACTTGGTTTGAATTTGATAAATGTTGAGCGGCAGTTGTCGGTAAGAGCGAATCATCTCCCGCGCGATCGCCGTGATAATTTCCTCGTGAGTGGGACCGAGACCCAAGAGGCGCTGCTGCCGGTCCTCCAAGGCAAACATGATTCCTTCTGCTTTTGTATAGGTCTCCCAGCGTCCAGATTCTTGCCATAGTTCAGAGGGTTGTAATTGCGGCAATAAACATTCCTGCGCCCCCGCTGCATTCAATTCTTCGCGAACGATTTGGGATACTTTTTGAAGTACTCGCCACATCAACGGCAAATATGCATAGATACCGCTACCCAAGCGACGAATAAATCCTGCTCGCACCAACAATTTATGGCTGGGAATTTCCGCTTCTGCCGGCTCTTCCCGCAAGGTGACAAACAACATTTGGGATAGTCGCATAGGGTTAACGTCGCTCCGCTCACAAAAACTAAATCAGAACCATTATATGAGCTACGTTCCTGTTAAACAGAGCGTTTTGGCCCATGACGGAAATGCAGTTCTGGGGTATTAAATAAGTTGAATACGCCGATACCCGCAGAGAGGAGACTCCATGAACGAATTTGATCGTAAGGCCCTCATGGTGGGCGGTACTCTGATTGCGGCAGTCGCGGTCGGCTCTGTTCTCTTTTTTCTCCGTGGTCCACAACTTGGCTTGTTAGGTGTTTTTGGCGCCGTGTTGATGGTGTTGTGCTTTCGCTATCCGCGCTCTGGTATTTGGCTATTTTGGTTGTATTTGCCGTTCGCTGGCTCTGTCACCTATGGAATTGGTTCGGTCTTCGAAACCCGGCTATTTAGAAATATGTTGTTGGCTCGAGTCAGCATTGACGGTATCACTTACGCAGTTTGGCAGCTCGCTAAAGATGCCTTGTATTTACCAGCTTTACTGGGCATGCTCTGGCAGGGTTCTGTCGGGCAGAACTTCATCCGAGAACATCGAGGATTGGCGATCGCCTGTGGTCTCACCTTAGGTTCAGGATTGCTTACGTTGGGATTGGTGAATCTGCCTCAAGAGTTTGCCGGGGCAAAGGGCACGCCGTTTCTGATGGGCATCATTGGGCTAAAAGTATTGGTTTTTTATATCCCAATGATGCTGTGTGCTCAATTTTTGCTGCGGACAACGGCAGATCTTGATCGTTTTTTTCGTATACAGAGTATTTTGGTCATCATCTGCTGCGCTCTATGTTGTGTTCAGCTATGGCTACTGATGCAAGGCGTGTGCCCCGGAAGTACCGAACTTCCTGGCAACGCAGCTCTTCGCGCCAGTCTACGCGGGCGTTGTTTTGTTGGGGGCGCGCTGTTATTTAACCCAGAATTAAAGTTGATTCGCTTACCGGGAACGTTTGCCTCCCCCTGGCAATGGGGGTGGTTTTTAATCGGCGGTTGTTTTTTGGTTTATGCCGGTTTTTTACGTGATCGCAAATTTTGGCGCTGGGTTCACAGCCTGGCGATTGCGATGCTACTCATTGCGACCAGTATTTCGGGTCAAAGAACCGCGCTGGTTTTGGTGCCGCTGATTTTTATCGCTCTAATGAGCTTCACTATCATTCGCGATCGCTGGTTAATGCTCAAGATCATGAGCCTTTCAGGGATGGCGCTGTTGATTGTCACTCGTCTGAGCGGTATTTCTTGGCAGCTGACCAATTTGATCGATCGCTGGCAAGCGGCTCCTCCCCTACGCTTTATTCTGAGGCAGTCTCAGTCAGTTTTCTTGAAGGATTTGACCCTGATTGGTCGAGGATTAGGGCGAGCAACCAGCGCAGCCAGACGGCTAGGCGAAATTAGACTGATCGAAGTGTTTTACGCCAGGATTTTATACGAGATTGGCATTGTGGGACTAATAGTCTATGCAGGCTTGATTGTCACAGTAATGATTGTGACTTGGCGCGTTTGGCACCGTCTCCAGACTCAACGGTTCCGCTCACTCGCTCTATGCTTGTGGCTGTTTATCGCGGTGGTCAGCTTAAACACCTATTATTACCCCCTGGCGGTCGATCCCATCGCAGTGTACTACTGGTTTGTTGTGGGGATTATTTTGAATCTGTCTAAGCTTGAGGCTACTGTACAAAATCCAGCCCTTTCCGATGGTTACCGGGTCTCTCCCGAAGAGGTTTCTTCTGCTGAAATTCCGACTGACCTCAGGCAATAATCTGTCACCCTCGCTGGGCCTTAATCTCCACTGATCGCTCAGCTGGCTTGAGGTCCGCCGTCTTTGGAGCACGAGTCACTCTGCTCATTCAGCGAAATAGTCTCCCCGTTTACCACCCGTTTTTTGCTGCAGATAAATACCTCCAATTTCCAACGTTTGATCGAGGGCTTTTGCCATGTCGTAAAGCGTTAAAGCCGCTACGGACACTGCCGTTAGCGCCTCCATTTCCACCCCGGTTTGCGCTTGGGTTTTGACTCGGCTCTGAATTCGATAGCCCGGTAGTGTCTCGTCAGCGCTCAGGGTGACTTCAATTTTCGACAGAGGTAACGGATGGCAGAGTGGAATAAGCTGAGCAGTCTGCTTCGCTGCCATAATCCCCGCTAGTTTCGAGGTGCCCAGAACATCCCCCTTGGGCGCATTGCCTCGAGCGATCGCTAGATAAGTTTCTCGCTTCATGCGAACCTGACCAACGGCGATGGCTTCCCGAACGGTAATGGCTTTCTCGGAGACATCAACCATTTGGGCTTCGCCTTGGGAATTTAGATGGGAAAGTTGCGACATTTAATTTGCCTGTGATACTATCAATATCCGTTGCCTAAAGGCGCCCAGGACGTGTAGCTCAGCGGATTAGAGCACTTGACTACGGATCAAGGGGTCGGGGGTTCGAATCCCTCCTCGTCCGTCCTAATTATCGAATGAGTACATAGTTAGCTGCTTAACCCAGTAAGGCTTTCTGCATGTCCCATTGGTCGGGTCTTCCAGGCCAATACCAAG
>JBCDHF010000249.1:0-7115 GCA_038750375.1 Cyanobacteria bacterium P01_H01_bin.15 | reverse complement strand
GTGGAAGATCTACGGAAGCAATGACTTGCTTAGCAAATAAGATGTCTGCATCTGTTCCAAATAGAATAATTTCATTGGTTCTTTGATCTCCTCCAGGCGCGCTGGCATTTATACAGATATCATTGGTAGTTAACTCATTTTTATTACGGCTCTTTGCAAAAGTGTTGACCAAACCAATGATTTTAGCTGGTTGGCGCAAAAAATATAAACGAACTCTTTCTGTTCTGCGAGGTGCTGATGAACAATTACTTGTTGAAGACGATTGTTCTGCTTGGCGAGGATTTTTAATTGTAGTGGTAGTTTTTTCGATAATTTCTCGCGTGACATCCGGCGTTTGAGCTAATGTCGGATTCGCACTGCTCCACACAATAGAAAATGCCAGACTGAAAATCGCTGCATAGCTTAGGTTAAATCTCACTTTCATCGCTCTACTCGGCAAAATCACTGCCACTTGTATTTCTTATTGATCCTTGTGTTGACTAATACCAGTCTTGAGTTCTGTAGTTGGAACCTATATTACGTCTTCTGGCTTGGGAAAACTATGGGGAAAAATAGGGACATTGTGCTTACAAATCCAAGGAAACGTTCTAGCAATTGCAGTAAATCTTGAAAAATGGGGAAAAATCAGGACCACTCAAAAAATATTCAGACAGAGTCGATTGATATGCTTCGAAAAGCCGAAGTAGATGCTTTAGACAGGACGTAAGACGGTAGAAATGTTATTTTATATCTTTACCTTGATATTCTTGCCAAGTAGACACCAAATTCGCTGCGGTTTGCTCCCAAGTATATTGCTGGCTAGTTTCCAGGGCGATCCACCCCATTTTTTCCCGTAATGTGCGATCGCAAATAAGCTGACTTGATTTTTCGAGAAAATCCTGTTCGTTACCGGGGTCATACTGAAAACCATTTTCGCCGGACTGGATGTATTCTTGAACTCCTCCCGCTGAAGGTCCAAGCACCGGAATGCCGCAGGCACAAGCTTCGACAACAGTTGCACCCCGCGTTTCTTTTTCCGAGGTGGTGACGTGTAAATCGCAGTTTGCCAGCAGTTTAGGGACATCATTGGGGACTACTCGTCCCAATACTTTCACGTGTGGCGTAATTTGTTGAAGCGTATCTGTGATTTTCTCTCGCATAGGACCGTCTCCCGCGACTGCGATCGCAACTTTTTCCAGGACCTCGGGAGCCAACTTGGCTAAGGCATTTAACGTAAAGATCCAGCCTTTATCTGGGGTTAGACGTCCCAGAAATACGATTTTTACCCGTTGGTCGAACTCGGGTAGTTGATAAGTCCGAGCCCAGTAATCGACTTCACGGAGCTGCGGTCCAAATTTATCTGCATCAAATCCTAAGTAGTTACCGTACTGTGCATTTTTGATGCCTAATACTTGCACATTACCGAGGGTTACACGATTAGAAACGAGGGTTACGTCATAAGAATTGTAGACCCAACAAATTAACTGTCTCAGTGCCCAGCGTAAACCTGCGATCGCAAAACTGGGCAGCGGAAAAAAGTCATCTAGATAGTCCAGGAAATTAGTCCGGAAGAAAGCAATGCAAGGGATTTTGTGTTGACGAGCGTATTTTAGTCCTGGGCGTCGGAGAAAGCCAATGAAGAGACGCTCCGGTTCATCGACATGTATGACTTCGGGCTGAAATTCGTTGAGTTTGCCTTGTACCAAGGGCCAGCCAGCCGGTTTGACGTTGGTTTCGAAATCCACAAAAAAGGGTTGACTCGGCACCGCAATCGACTCGACGCCGGGCAGAATCTCGCCGACATAATCAGCCCAATTGGGATAAAGATGAGCTAAAGAACTATTATCCGGACCAAAAAAGAGCACTTCATGACCACTGGCGCTCAGGCAGCGTAATCGCTCATAGCCACTCACGGTGACTCCATCGATAACGGGCAAAAAACCAGACGCAATAATAGCTATTTTCATGCTTGAGTGGTCGCGACAGTACTTTAAAATCTGATTTGAACAGCTTGATTGTAGAGCACAACCGAATCTCAACAGACTTGACAGGGGTCAGACCAAGACGACCAAATGCCACTATTAATTGTTCGCAGCATGCCTGCTCTCTGCGTTGATTATTTCAGGACCAATGAATGTATAGTTACTTTTCTTCTGTAACTCTCTGCTGTTTGCTCACAAAGTAAATATTTTTTTGGGCTGACGACAATTTACTTGGGGCAAAGAATCATAAGTTGTATCTTTAGAGCCGCCGACTCTTTGTGGCGGAAACGGCAAAGAACCGCTAGAAACCCATGACATTTCTTACTCACTGGCGATCGCAACCGGGATTTTTGAGCCAAGGCTATTCCGATATTGAAGCGATCAATGTTTTGCTCGGCTATTTTTTACGCGATCGCGAATCTTCCAATCCCTTAAATGGGGAGTCTTTGCTATCCCAAAACCCTGAATTTGCCTGGGGGAGCGGGGCACCACTGGAAAAAGTGATTAACTGCGATGAAGAACTGCTGCATCTGACCCAAGAGCCCTGGCTGATGCGCAATGCGATCGCAGTTTTGGAGCCGTGGGAGCATGTGGGCTTTAATCACTTTGGGGAAGGGGTTCGGGCATCCCTGAATGTGGCGTATCTCAACCAAACCATTGCTGACTGCGATTCGATTCTATTTCCGTTGTGGTCTATGGGTATTCCAGACCTGAATCGACTGGTGCCGCTGCTGATGTCTGGCGTCGCTATTGTGTTTGAAGGGGGAGACTCTAGTTGTCGGGATGCTTCGAGCTTTGAACCTTCAGCGGCATCGTTGGAGGAATACCATCAGCTAATCGATCGTTTGCTCCTATCCCGAACTCCTAATAGCGCGCCCTGTATTTTTATCTGTATTGGTCATCAACTGGTGGGTCAGTCCCATATTTACTTGCTCAAACGGGCAGTAGCAACCATTCTTGAAACGACTGAGTTAGCAGGCGATCGCAATGGCAAAGCCCTCCGCACACTTCAGCATTTAGCGAAACGCATTCAAGCGCTGGGCGAGAGCCTAGAAATTCATAAAGGGTGTGGCGAGCAGCAAACCGTAACGGCGAAGGGGTGGGACCATCCTGAGTTTGTCGTTGGACTTAATGAGGTTCAAGAACTGGGGGGTCGTCGTTTGAGACCCTATGAATCCCCTGACAGCGAGGAATCCCATATCCCCGAAGAACTCATTGTGGCCCATGACATTACTGCTGATGAGCTAGAGGGCGTCATTGACACCAGCTTGGCTTATGAACGGGAAGTGAAAATTTCCATGTTCCATTCCGATGAGGTCAACCAAGAAGCCCTTCTACTAGCGAACTGGGCCTATCGAGAGCTGCACAACACGATTATTCCCCATCGCCATATCTTGGCGGGAAGTCAGCTAGCTTGGCTGTTACAGCTCCCTTACGCCGTGGAAATTTTGGCGTCAACTTGCTTCGAAGACGCAGTGGTCACGGAATGTGCTGCGACCTGTATTTATTACAAAGACTTTGAAAGTCACCGAATTCGGCGTTCTTTTTCCTGCCAATTCCATCCTGAGCTGCTGGAGGATTTGCGGGGGGTCGGGGCGCGGATGCCGCCCAGCTATCAATATCTCAAGCAAGATGACGGGGCTCGTTTATTTGCCCGCTTGCTGTATGCCGGGCTGCAAGATTGATTCAGGGTGGAGACGCTTGGGGGTTTTGGCAGATGGGTCAGCCTGTTTGAATCCATGAACTCATTAAAATGTAAAGGGTTTATTCTCAAATTAAGCTGTCTTTCCCGGAGAAGAGTTCCCCATGACTACCCCTTCAAGCCCTTGGCGTAATTTGATTTTGGCGACGGTTGCGATCGCGTTGGGGGTGGCGCTGTTTATTGGGCTACGTACGGACCAATCCGCCAATTCTCTGACGGCGCAGGCGGAAAAAGCGATTCCATTGGAGGTGGCGCTGACAAATGGGAAACCGACGCTAGCGGAGTTTTATGCCGACTGGTGTACCAGTTGCCAAGCGATGGCCGCAGATCTGGCTGCACTCAAAACGGAGTTTGGTGATCGCGTAAATTTTGCGATGTTAAATATTGACAACAACAAGTGGCTACCGGAAGTGTTGCGCTACGAGGTGGATGGTATTCCTCACTTTGTCTTTTTTGACCCGGCAGGGGAATCGGTCGCGGAAGCCATTGGTCAACAAACACCGACGGCACTGACAGCGGATATTGAAGCGCTGATTACGGGGGAGGAACTGCCCTACATCTACTCTCGGGGACAAACATCTGAGTTTGAGATGGAGCTGAAAGGTTCAGGGACTGATCCCCGCAGTCACAGTGCTCAAATTCAAGCAGAATCGACCTAGATTTGCGTTTTTCGTGGGGTCTGTCAAGTATTTTGTGTAAACAGAAAATGATGGGGATTTAGGGTTAGGGAAAACGGGCAGGGAATTCAATGCCAAAACGATTTAACGCTCTCTTCCAGTCCCGAATCGGCATCGCCCAATTTTTTAGCCATGTTTTAAGGGCTAAGTACATCAACTTAAACACGGACTTCGGAGAAGAGAAACTAACTTTAGTTCTCAATACCTTGCTTAGAGATCGATTCACTGACTCAATGGCATTAGTGGTGTAGATGACCTTCCGGATATCCGCTGGATAGTCAAAGAAGGGAATCACCCGTTCCCAATGGCGCAACCAGAGGCCGGAAATGCTCAGATACTTGTCATCCCATTTCTCGGCAAAGAACTCCAACGCGGACTCAGCGCCTGCCACAGTGACAACGCGATAAATCGGCTTCAAATCAGCCGCCACTTCCTTGCGGTCTTTCCAGGGCAGGTAGTTCAAGGTATTTCGGTGAGATTCACAATACACAACTTCACGCGGGTCTGAGGATAAACCGACTCAATGGCGTCAGGAAAGCCCGTCAACCCATCCACACAGGCAATGAAAATATCCTGCAAGCCTCGATTCTTGAGTTCGGTCAACATCCTCAACCAAAACTTCTCTCCTTGCGTGGGCGTCCCAGCACTCCTTTGTCCCCTTTCAGATTGACTCCTAAAGCGAGATACACGGCTTGGCTCATCACATTCCCCTCATGACGCACTTTCACTGGCAGCGCGTCCGAATAGAGAATGGGATAGAGAGGACCCAACGGTCGATTCTGCCATTGCTGAACCCCACTCTGCACCTGATCGCTGATTTGACTCACCAATTCCGGGGAGCGTTCTACGCCATACAGCTCCTGGGTTTGGGCTTGAATGTCGCGAGGACTTAGACCCCTTGAATACAGAGCGATTATTTGGTCGTAGAGTCCGGCCAATCTTCGATGTTCCTTATAGCAGCCGAAAACTGAGTTAGGGCGCCATTGAGGACAAGATAGTCTATTGCTTCAGCTTCTAGACCTTACCTAAACAATGTCTAAGCTTGTCCCTTGCTTGCTATAGGCACCAGAATTGGCACAAAGGTATTTTGGCGATCTCTGGAAATGGCCAGGTCAATTACTAAGTCTTCTGTTTGTACTTTTTGGGCGAAGTAGCCATTGCGGCTGTTGTGAGGCTTGGGGTCTGTCTTCTGCGATTCTTGCTTGATATGATGAGCGAGTTCAGCGTTGCTCGCTACATCACTAGTTTGGCCAACTGTTTCAGCAGTCCATTTTCACCCAGTATTTCTTCTGATTTTGGGGAATCTTCTAACAGCTGATCTGCCTTGTTAACCTTGGCACTTTGTTGGGCTTGGCTTACCGGGCTCTGGTGACATCCTCTTCAGCCTCTCAAACTCAAGCGTCACGGTCGGCGATCTCCGAGCTTATTTCGCTCTGGCTTTGACTATTTGCGTTCTATTTTCCTCGTTCTTGAACACAAAACCCGCCAATTTGACACTGTATTATCTTTTTTATCCTGTACTTAGCGCCTTTCTTTGCTGTACATTTTGTGATCGCTCCAGATTGACTTATCCTGATTTTTTCAAAAATTGACCCATCAAACACCAGACTTTTCCCCATTGTCAGATGTCTATGGTTATTTAACCTTGATAGGTGTAGTTATAAGTTGTAGACAGAAATAGTTTTGAGTATCCTTAGAAAACGAGAGACATCTAATCTACCTAGCAAAAGAGTTTCATTTAATTGATAGGAGATACACATGCCATTTTCACTCACCGCAAGAGAATTTTTCCTGACCCGGGAAGATCTGACAGAGACTCAATACGATTTAGACCTGATAATCCAGATCCGCTATTTCGATTACCGCGGCGAGGTCGAATAATGCAAAAAACGGGCTTCTTACCCCGTTTTTTCCAAAATTCTGAAGCGTTGATCTTCAAAAAAATTTCAAAAATAGATTTATTTACTGGAGGATATAGAGTCAATGACGAAAAAATTAGCAATTGCAATCAGCGGCGCGGTGTCATTAGGTAGCTTTGAAGCAGGAGTTATTTACGAAGTTTTAGAAGCTATTGCTAGACATAATGAGAACGACCAAAGTCAGGGTAACCAGATTGAGATTGATATCATTACTGGCGCGTCTGCTGGAGGAATGACTGCTTGTATACTGTCGCACAGCTTATTGTTTGATGGAGAAGCTCTCAGAAAGCCTTATGAGAATCCGCTGTATAAAGCATGGGTGAAGGAAGTTGATATCGTTAATTTACTTCAATTTAAAAACAATAGGGATGATCAGAAAAGAGCTCTGTTAAATGTAGAAAAAATTGAGGAGGTTGGAAAGATATACCTTCCTGATAAAGAGAATACGAAAGGACAAAAGCATTTAGCTGTAAGCTCTGAAATTCAGATCGGCATTGCAATGTCTAATTTAAATGGTTTTACATATGGCATTGACACTAATCAGGCGTCGATTGAATATACTAGATTCAAAGACAGATATATATGTAGCGTGAGCAGAGAAGAGGATGAGGAGAAAGGGGCTACGGCCATCCTGAGGGAGAAAGAGTTAGGACTAGATGGTTGGGAAGAAAACCCGAAGCCAGCCACTTGGTCTATGTTAAGAGACGTCGGAATCGCTTCTGGAGCATTTCCGTTCGCCTTCCCTTTGAGACCGATTTTCCGTAAAGGCTTGGGAAAATTTTGGACTAGAGACAGCAATATAAAAGCGCACAAAGCTCCTGACTCAGTTCACGAGGGTAATTATCTCTACACAGAT
>JBCDHF010000248.1:0-7116 GCA_038750375.1 Cyanobacteria bacterium P01_H01_bin.15 | reverse complement strand
TGGGAAATGACCCGATCGATCAAAAGTTCTATCAGCAAAGCCAAGATCTTGCTAATCCAAAAACTGCGAAAACCGAATTTCCGTTTGAACCGACGGCTGCAAGGTTTAGTCTCGGCGTTTCGGGGAATGTATCCTCTCTCCAAAAAACAACTGCGTTTGCGGGTATCAATGTTGACTACAACAAACAATGGTCCGAAGAAGATATTTTTGTGGATGCATTAGTAGCCTTTAGCTATGACGACGGTCGAGATATAAACACATTCCGGCCGATCAGTTTTACAACGGCTGTTTACCGTAGCTTTCTTAACAAAGATTGGAGTTTGTTTGGAGCCTCAGTAATAGCGGTGAATGACAATTTATTCTCTTCAAAAAATGATGATGAAGATTTGACGGTTTTGGGTGAATTCTTTGGAGGTGCCGGTTTAAACATTTGGCGCGGAGAAACCCCTCGTAATTTTTTGGATCTGCTATTGGGTATTGGACCTCGTTATGAATACGACTTCGTTGACTTCGCAGAACGCAATAATCGAGTCTCGCCGAGTGTAGTGCTGTTTCTTTATTCCAGAGGTTATGAAATCGGAATTTTCAATATCGATCAAATCATTGGAGTTTCGCAAGCAATCAATGATTTGGACAACTTAACTGCAAGCTTTGATAATCGAATTAATATTCCTATTGACGACAGTTGGGCGTTAAATAATCGCATCTTTTTCCGCTATCGCAATGATTTTGTTGATGAGAGTCTACCCAAATTAGAGTTCTTCTTCTCTACTGGACTCAAGTATTCATTTTGATTTATTAACGGATTGCAGGATACTCGATGTGAGTAGACAAACGAATACTCAGTTAAGTGTCTACTCCAACGGCTTGCCATATCAGCTCAGTCGTCACGAATAAGCAGACCTCTTAACAGCACTTTTCTCCCTTTATCTAGCCGCGCTTCGATTCGGGTCCAGTATTTTATTACCTGATTCCGCGTACCAATAATTAGATGTACGTATATCACTGCATTTTCAACAGCTAATATAATTTAAGCTAATCTTACTGAGAAGAGATGGCTTAAGCTAAATAGGGAATCCGGACCAGGGAAATAGTGATCGCGAAGCCTGCATCAGTAAATAGTGTTGCAGGCTTCGCAGGTCGTTTACGTTGCCGCTTGTTACCGCTCCCCGAAAAACTACCACAAAGCTCGAACTGGCTTAGCTGGCTCGGAAACTGGGTCTGCCGTGCTGGTGGGAACAGCAGGGTCAGCGGTTACTGGACTTGGGTCTGCTGTGATGACAGGAGCCGCAGGCTCAGCTGGTTTCGGACTTGGGTCTGCTGTACTGACAGGGACAGCCGGCACAAGTAGCGACCGAAGCTCAGCATCAGCGGAGTCCGGAACTAGAATAGAATCAATACCATGGATAATACCGTTCGCTGCTTGAATGTCGGGCTGCACAACAGTAGAGTCATCTATCATGACAGCATCTCCTTCTCTCTCGATGGACAGTTCATCTTCAGAGAGCGTAGGAACTGAGCCTGAGGTGACTTCTGCCGCAGAAATCGCCGCTCCTGGAACAGCGTGGTAGGTCAAGACATCCAGCAAAAATTCTTTATTATCAGGCTCTAGCAGCACCTCTAAAGCACCATCAGGCAGAGCTTCAAATGCGGCATCTGTAGGGGCAAATATAGTGAGCGGTCCTCTGCGGGGATCGGCAATAGCGTTGGTTAGACCCGCCGTCTCTAGCGCCTGCACCAAAATACTAAAGTTATCGGCATTGGAGAGTGCATCAATAATATTGGCAGAAGATTGCGCAATAGTTGTTTGGCTGAGGAGCGAGGGAGTCTTGGGGGATGTAAGCTGAGCAGCTAACGGTTGAGAAAGTAGAGCTGAAAAAGAGACTCCGACAATAATGCCGGTCGTGAAAGTATATACGCGCATTGAGATATTCGTGAATAAACTTACTTTGACAAGAGCTTAACAGCAAACGCTGGATCCATGTCACATCTAAATTCAAGAATCTTTCCCCAGCCAATGGACACACAAGTGACAGAGATCAGTAAAAACAGTTGTGTGGCATTGGTTATAGCGACTAGGGAGCAGCTAAGTCGCAGCCTAAATTGGGCTTGCGGAAAAAGACCGGGCTTGGGAGCGGCGATACTTCCTCAAATTTAGTTGAATCGCGTCAATCGATAGGAGATAAATTCTTAAGCAAATTCATCGACAAAAACTAAAAAATGCCCTTACTCAAACCTCCAATCTGCCAACGTCAAGCGATTTTAATATGCTCCTTGCGGGTAAGTAAGCTAATCGCTGTGAGAGTAACCTTCAAATTATTAGTCCGAATTGGCTCTTCGACATAAACTAGCTTGTAGGGCTTCTCATCTGGATAGTACTCACGGATAGACATCTTCACTTACCGCCATGAACCACTATTTTCTCTACAAGAATATCAATATCTGGATCTTGTGAACCGAAACGAAATATGCTCGTTTTCCAGTACTCGTAATATTTAAGCTTGACAGTAATTTGATGTGAGCAAACCAATCTAATAGTGGATGCCTAAACAATCAGACACTTGAACACCTAAATTAGCCAAAGAATAAAGAATCTGGACCATAATTTGAGACCCAATTAACTACACAATTGATAATCAAAGTTCACTTAACTTGAAGGTATTTCGAGATAGACTATGGCTGATGAAAGGCGATGAAAAAACCTTCATCGACCGATTGGTTTCAATCAAACCGAGAATAAATTGGATAATCTGATGTCTCAAAACATTGAAGGAAAGATTGTTGTTATTACCGGCGCGAGCAGTGGACTCGGAGAATCTACCGCTCGTCATTTAGCGTCCTTAGGGGCCAAAGTGATGTTGGGAGCTCGTCGGACAGAGAAATTACAAAAAATTGTCCAGGACATCATAGACAAGGGCGGGCAAGCTGAGTTTTTAACCACTGATGTTACAGTTGCCGAGGATGTCAAAGCGCTCGTAGAGAAAGCCCTTACATCTTTCGGGCAGGTAGATGTTGTTATTAATAATGCTGGTGTGATGGCAATCGCCCCTATATCAGAAGTTAAAGTTGATGAATGGGATCTGATGATTGATATCAATATCAAGGGTGTTTTGTATGGTATTGCCGCAGCTTTACCTATTTTTGAGGAGCAGGGTAGTGGTCACTTTATTAATATTTCCTCTCTTGCGGGGGTGAAGGTCCTTAGTCCCGGTGGCACCGTCTACAGCGGCACTAAATTTGCAGTGAGAGCGATCTCTGAAGGATTAAGACATGAGGTTGGCAGCAAAATCCGAACCACTACAATCGAACCCGGCGCCGTAGACTCAGAGCTGAAACACGGTAGTTCACATCAGGAAAGCTCTGAATATGTGAAAGAATTCTATAATATTGCCATTCCGGCGGACTCTGTTGCTCGCGCCATTGCCTACGCCATTGAACAACCGGCAGATGTTGATATCAACGAGATTATCTTGCGTCCAACGGCACAGGACTTTTAGGCATATAGCAACGATCGAACCATCGATGGGGACACAGCATGATCGAAAAATATTATCAGAGCTTTACCAATCATTCCAGCATCAGCTTTGGAGGAACATATTTGCCTACAAAATAAAGAGCTGGTAGAAATCCCCGGAATAAGGATAGTGATAGCTGTGGCTAAACAAAACAGTACTAGAAACATCATGAGAGACTTGTCATGCATACTTTCATTACTGCTATCCTCGTCACTGCTGCGGTGGCTCTAAGCAACGCCCAAGGTATTTTAAATCGCCATAAACCCTACTTGGAAATGGAAATCACCTCAGTTCTGTCCGAAGTAAGACCGTGGCAGAACGGCATCATTAACACGTCTACTCTAGTTTAATCATCCCTTAGAGAATGGATTCAACAATTAAACCGCATAACTAGCGATAACATCGTCACCCATTAATATGCATAAACTTTTTATCGGACTTCTTGCTTTTTCTGCTGGGACTTTCGTTGGCGGCAGAGTCCAGGCTTCTCAAGCTTACTGCGTAGTCGAAATTGCTGGAATCAACGAGGGCTATCAAGGTGACTGCACCTTTACACAATTCGGTGGAAATGGCAGCTTTGTCATCGAATCAAACTCTGGGTTAATCGCAGGGAAATCCTCAATCAGTGTGACAATCCTCTCGCCGGGGGTTGCCGAAGTTAGAGGGTTGACTACGGCTGGGATCAACTCACGATGGGGAGAAGCTAAACGATCTACAGTCGATAAAGCCTGTTGGGTGGGACAAGACTTTTCAGTTTGTGCTTACTAAAAATTATTTGAACGGAGAATTAACATTCTCCAGCAAAGATGGGATGTTTAGCATCCTGGTAAGGAGCACCCGCTTTGGAAGAAGAAAGAATTGCCAAAGAAGAAATCACTAAAGCCATAGCAGAGAGAGTTAGACGCTTCATGAAATTTGTCCTCATTAGGAGATGGTTTGTTTGAGATATTTCAATGATTGTCTATCTACAAATTAGGAGGATTACCTGGATAGACGAATTATTGGGAGCAAATCAGTCTCCTCCAAATGGAGGAGACTTGATATTTAGGGACTCAGCATTCACCCTTTAAAATCAGCAACGGGGACGCCATTACCTAGCCGTCAGTCATGCCAACTTCAACGATATTTTTGGCAAAGCTTTGATATTCTTCACCAATTTAACTTGCCATCGTATCCGGAAAAACGTGAAACTCACGAGCTGTGAGAGCAGCAATGATTCCGTCCGCCACTAAAGTGGGAGATTCTGCGATCGCAGTTTGACTGGCAGCATCGCCCATATCCATAGCGATGGGGCCCGGATGCACACTGAGTGCTGTCGTGTTCTGCTCTTTCAGAAGCTCTCGCAAGGCTTGGGTTATTGAGTATGCGGCGGCTTTTGACGCCGAACAGGTAGCAAAACCGGAGAATGCCGTTACAGAGACCACTGAATTGAGCTGGGCGAAGACGCCGCCGCCATTAGCTTTCAGCACCGGGGCTAACGCCTGGGCCATTTGAATCAAGCCCTAAACATTGACCTCCATCAGAAATTCTAAAGTTGCGATCACTGATTCATCTAGGCGTCGCCGCTTTGAATTTCCCACCATTGTTAATCACGATCTCTACATCAGTCGCGACCTGAGCAGCAGCGGTAATGGATTCTGGCTTAGCTAAATCGATGTAGATCGACACCACCTGCTCGCCATATTGTTCAGTCAACGGGGCGCATTTTCTAGCCGACGGACAGCAGCGTAGATTTTCGCCGCTCCTCAGGCAATAAATGATTCAACCAACACTTTGCCAACACCTCGATTAACACCAGTTACCAAAATCGTCTAGTTTGTAAAGTCGTAAGTCATGGGATTGCCTCGTAAAAGATGAACAAACAATATTGACCAATCGATCTAAGATGAGCCAAGAAAAATTAGCTATTGTCCAGAAGCAAAATTAAAGCTTCCAGGTTGCCCTTGAGAGTGGGGTCGTTATTCATGACGCGACCAATTAAAGCCATCCCCTGGGAGCTACAGAGGATTAGACGCGCTAAATTGCGAGGTTCTGACTCGGGTTTGAGCTCACCCTCTGCCTTCGCTCGAACAAGCGCTGCGCTCAAGACATCTTCAAGTTGTTGCAGATAACCCCGCATAGTTTTGGCGATTACCTCGTCACTCATATTGAAGTCAGCAATATTGGTGCCGAACATGCAACCACAACTATCGGGTTGGTTATTCATCTCGTACCAATCGCGCAGCAACTGTTTCAAATTGAACAGAGAAGAGCCATCAGCAGACAAACGAGCGCGTATGTCTCGAACAGTGATATGAGCGTAGTGGTCAAGTGCCTTGAGAAAAAGGGATTGCTTGTTGCCAAAGGTGTCATACAAGCTCTTTTTCCCAATTCCCATAGTCTTTAGCAATTCGGAAAGGCTAGTAGCTTCGTAGCCATAAGCCCAAAACAGCTTCATCGCTTGTTCTAGAGCGACTTCAGTATCGAATTGCTTGCTCGGACCGCGAGTCATCGGCTTTCCTAAACTGTTTTTCAACCACACTCATACATTAGCAAAAACCTTTACCGATCGGCCAAGGTTTTTGTATCCAATTTCTAGAGCTGTTTATAGTACGAATAATGCAGGAGCGAAGGGTGCTTTACGGTCCTTGAATCCGAGCCTCCATATTAGTATTTCCCAGTTAAAGGCACCCCAATGCAAGGATTGACAGGCTTATTCGATCTTGCGATCGCATGCTTATTGTGAGACCTACCCGCTGAATCATAGGAATATAGCTCTTGCCAGATCGCTTAGGACACTTCTGATTTTGAGTTGCCTAATTCCAGAGCGTTCTGGCACTCAGCCATCCCTTTACTAAGGTGTCGGCTGCTATATCTGGCTCAACACTCAGTATGATAGGCTTCAGGACAGATTATCAGAAGGAGAAGGAGAATGAGAAAATGGCTAAGCGTATTATTCGCTTTCATAATCGCGATGCTAATCATCGTTCCCGACGTGACTGGACAATCAAATAAAATCGCGGGCGGGTGGAGTTCGTTCAGTTCTGAAATTTCACCGCAAGCTGTCGAAGTTTTTGAAGCTGCCACCAACGGTTTAACAGGAGTAAACTATGAGCCGGTAGCTGTGTCAACTCAGCTTGTTTCTGGAACAAATTACAGCTTTTTCTGCAATGCAAAAGTCGTGTATCCTAATTCTCCTAATGAAGCAGCCCTAATACAAATCTATCAGCCGCTAGAGGGTGCACCTAGAATTATCGAGATTAGCAAGATCGAACATTAGTCCAGTTTTTAATCAGCATAAACTCTTGCCTGATTAGGAGCGATGAGGTAAGATGCGATCGCAAAAATTGCTTGGGGTCATCGTACAAATGGCAACGAGCGCAAAAATTCCAATTACATCTTCAACGGAGTCGTTTAAGAGCTCCCAAGGTTAATCCCCATACGGGCAAAGCACAAGAATACAAGGGGATTACCGGCTACTCCAGTCATTGGTTAAGATTATTCATGCTTACTCACTTTTCATCTTTTATCTGCCTCGAACAACTGAACCAAATGTGGTAGTTCTAGGGATGTAAGGATGCATTGTAATGATGCACAAACAACCAAATAGCGCCAAGATGAT
>JBCDHF010000247.1:0-7133 GCA_038750375.1 Cyanobacteria bacterium P01_H01_bin.15 | reverse complement strand
CATAAGAAAAGGGTTTCACAAAGGATGCTTAGTGGCTTCGATCAAAGTTGCAACAGAGCCTCCTTACATCCCTATTAACTTGACGGTGATAAAGGAATCGGATATACCTATTTGATTGATTGATCTTGATGAATGACATCAAGATGATGGGCTAGCAGCCTTGCTAACTTAGGTGAGGTCACAATGGTGTGATGACTTCCAGAAATCGGAATGACTTTCAGTTCTTGTTGAACAAATGATTCCCAACCCATTGTAAAACTCGTTTTTAAGCTCGGAATACACTCTGTAGCTCGAAATATCAGGACTGGGCAGGATAAGGGTCCGGGTTGATACATTTTTAGTAAGTTGTACTTCGTTTGTAAAACCTCTAGAGTCTTATCATCAAGGAAGTCACGGATATCATCTAGATAATGTTGTCCTCCATAAATCGGTTTGACCAAATACTTCGATTCGGTCAGGGTCACTAGTCTCGCTCCCCAATAATCCAACCACTTTTGCCAATTTCCTCTATGGGCACTTTTTAGACTTTCTACGATGTCTTGGGCTTGCTGTTGTAATTTGTGTTGTTGAACTTGATCTTTGGTTTGGACAGAGGATGAGGTGGGTTTTCTAGATTCTAAATTGCATTTTTTTGAAAGAAGTCGCTTTTTGATACCATCTCTATAAATACGCCAGAAGTGACGCACTCGTTCATAGATCACCCAAGAAGCCACTGCAATAAAGCGAGGAATACCCGTTAAGCGTTTCGTCGTGCCAGGAGCTGCACAATCCAGGAGAATAATCGTAGCCAAAGATTCTCCCCGGCGTTGTAATTCTTCTGCAACAGCCCAAGCGAGGAGTCCACCAAAAGAAAGCCCGATTAAGTAATACGGTCCATTGGGTTGCACCTGGCGCATAGCGCGTATAAATTCGCTGACCGTATTTTGTATGGAACTGCTCTGAGCATCATCATTGGCAGGAGCCTGGAATTCGAGACCGTACATAGGTTGATCAGGTCCTAGATTATTTGCTAAACGCTCATATACAAGCATATGCCCCCCCGCAGGCGGCAGGAAGAATAAAGGCGGGCGCTCGCCCATGGTCTGCATCGGAATCAAGCAAGAATGCTCTTCAAAGCGACGCTCGCGAATAAAAGTCGCTAGTTCTGCAATAGTTCCTGCTTGAAACAAGGCTGCAAGGGGTAAGGTTCGCTCAAATTGCTTTTCAATTTCTGCAAATAGTTTGATTGCTAGAAGAGAATGCCCCCCTAAATTAAAAAAGTTGTCTTGTACCCCGATAGGCTGTCTGTTTAATACTTGTTCCCAAATCGCGACCAGTTTACGCTCTAGGTCATCTTTTGCAATCACAATCTTTTGTGTTCGCTGATAGTCTGGAGCGGGCAAAGCTTGTTTGTCGACTTTCCCGTTGGGGGTCAGCGGAAAACTATCGAGGACAACAAAGTTGTTGGGTACCATGTAATTGGGTAATTGAGTGTCCAATTCCCGCTTGATATTTGCCACTGCATCGTGGTTATCGCTTTTTTGCACCAAATAGGCAACGAGCTGTTTATTTCCGGGCTCATCTTCGCGGAGCATAACGAGCGCGGCTTCAACTTCAGAGGTTGATAGTAGTTTAGCTTCGACTTCTCCGAGTTCAATGCGATAACCGCGAATTTTGACTTGGCGATCGCGGCGACCGATAAATTCCAAATTACCATCACTCAGGTGGCGAACTATATCCCCGGTTCGGTATAGACGCTCATTTCGACCATTAATAAGAACTTGTACGAACGTCTTCTCTGTCAAATCGGGGCGAGCTAAATAGGCGATTGCTAAGCCATCCCCCCCAGATACAATTCTCCTGCAACGCCCACTGCAACAAGTTGGCGACATGGGCCTAATACGTAGCAGCGCGTGCTAGCGATGGGCTTACCGATGGGAATGGTCGTTGCATCTTCTGGAACATGGGTAACCGGATACCAAGTGCTAAATGTTGTATTTTCAGTAGGTCCATAAACGTGCAGTAGATGTTGTGGTGGTTCAGCAGCTAAGATCTCGCGAATCCGTTGAGGATTAACCGCTTCACCCCCAAAGAGTAAATATTTCAGAGATGCAAACGCATCGGGATATACAGCCGCAGTTTGGTTGACAAGTGCTGTCGTTAGAAATAGCGTTGTCACGTTTTGAATCTTTAGGAATGCCGCTAGGTCACGCGGCTGTAACAAGATATTTTGCGCAATCCCCACAATTGTGCCGCCATTGAGCAATGCGCCCCAGATTTCAAAGGTTGCGGCGTCAAAAACAACCGTTGCTGCATGCCCAATACGATCGCCGGGTTGAATATCGATATAGTTGGTATCACAGACGAGTCGAAGCACGGCTTGATGGGGAACGACCACGCCCTTGGGGGTTCCGGTTGAACCAGACGTATAATTGATGTAGGCGCCGTGGGTGGGCGGAATAGCGGCTTGGAGATTGTGGCGAGGTTGGTCTTTTAAGGTCGAGCGCAGGTCTTCATCAAAGGCAACTATCCTTGTTTGGGGCTCAGCGGAACAGACTTGTTCAGTAGCGGTGTAGTTTTCTGCTTCGAGAAGCAAAGTATTTAATCTGGCATCTTGAATAAGGAATTGTAATCGCTCTTGCGGGTAGTTTGAATCCAAAGGGACGTAGATGGCATTTAATTTTAGAATGGCAGTTATAGCAACTATGAGTTGAGGGGAGCGCTCAAAGCAAAGACCGATGGCTGCTCCCGCCTTTACGCCTTTGGACTGTAGGTAATGGGCAAGCTGATTGGCTTGAGTGTTGAGATCTCGATAAGTTAAAGAATTGTCTTCGTAAATGAGCGCGATCGCATCTGGCGTTTTGTTGACTTGCTCTTCAAATAGTTCGTGAATGCATTTATCTTTAACCTGAGTTCGGGTTAAGCAAAAGCGGACAAAGCCCATTCCATATGGAGTCCCGGCTTTTTGGGCTGATGACAATAGGCGATTAATCCGCAAATTACATTGACCATGCCATTCACCGGACTCCGATGACGACTGTGTTCTATCTGTGAAATATTTTTGAGTTGGTCAATCACTGTCTCGATGATGCAGCGCTTCCGGCTCAATAGCTTGTCTGTCAGCCGCATCAGCTTATTTTTCATATTGCGTTTGGGCTTGGCAAAAAATTCAATACCGAACTCCTCTCTCAACTGCTGCATCAGCTTTTGAGACACGTAGCCCCGGTCTGCAAATACCTTGCCAGTCAACCCCGCTAGCAACTCCTTCACGGGCTTGCGGTCATCCCGATTTCCTGGTGTCACGGTTATGTTGAGCAATTCTCCTCGTTCATTGACAACCAAATGTAGTTTGAGACCATAAAACCACCCCACGGATGATTTCCCCCAGCCCCCTAGCGCCTGGAAAACGCGATGCCGTTTGGCGCGGCAAATATGGCTGACTTTCAAGCTGGTGGCATCGATAAAGCTGATGCCCGAGTCTTGACCGAAGCAGCTTTTCAAGTAGACACAGAGAGGGATGAAGCCACCAGGAATCCATTCCACGAAACGCTGATAGCTGACCAGTTTGGGGAAATAGCTTCGCCAGTGAGCACAAACGTATTCGCAGTAGAAATGTTTGAAGTCACGATAGCGTTTTTGATGAAAGGCAATCAAAATGGTCATAATTTCGCTGAGATGGAGTGAGCCGGGCTCGGCGACGGCGTTTGACATGGGATTGAAGCTGCAGACGCTGCCACAGTGGCTCCAAGGCTTGGCAGAAGTCATCGACGGAACAAAAAAGTTCTTCTAAGCTTGACATGGCGGGAGATGGGGCTGATGTTTTCGTTTATTTCAGCCTACCCATCTCCCCTTTCCTTATCCCGAACTCAGGTTTAATTAGGATTTGCCCGGTTTGTAAGTGGAGGTAACTTCCAACTCTTTGAGCTGTTTATCAGCAACCGCAGACGGCGCATCAGTCAATAAGCAGCGCGCCTGTTGGGTTTTAGGGAAAGCAATTGTATCGCGAATAGATTCTTCACCGGCAATGAGCATCACTAGGCGATCTAAACCATAGGCAATGCCCCCATGGGGTGGAGTTCCATACTCAAACGCATCCATTAAAAAGCCAAATTTATTGCGAGCCTCTTCGTCGGATAAACCAATCGCCTCAAACACCTGTTCTTGGATATCCCGCTGATAAATCCTTAAGCTGCCGCCGCCCACTTCCAAGCCATTGAGCACGATGTCATAGGCCTGAGCCCGAGCGGTTTTCAGATCTTCTAAATCTTCCGGCATGGGAGCCGTGAATGGATGATGTAGCGCCTCCAAGCGTCTCTCCTCCGCGTTGTACTCAAACATGGGGAATTCCGTCACCCACAAGAAATTGAGCTTGTCTGGATCAATTAAGCCCAACTGGCTACCCATCACTTGACGCAAACGATCAAGAGACTTATTCACTGTTGGTGTATCTCCTGCGCCGAAGAGAAGTAGATGTCCCGGCCCAGCGCCCGTTCGCTCTAATAACATGGCTTTTTGTTCCGGTCTAAGGTTGTCTTTAATGGCACCAATTGTGTCAATGTCGCCGCCTTCACGCACACGAATAAACGCAATCCCTTTGGCGCCAGCCTGCGTGGCTTCCGTGAATAAATCTCCACCGGGTTTAATGCGCACATTGGAGATGGCATCATTGCCACCTGGAATCGGCAAAACCTTAACACAGCCACCTTTTCTCACGGCGCCAGAGAATACTTTAAAGCCTGAGTCGGCGACGATATCCGACACATCCACCAGTTCCAGACCAAAGCGGGTATCTGGACGGTCGGTGCCATACTTAGCCATGGAATGAGCATAGGTTAACCGAGGGAAGGGTCGCGGCAATTCGATACCTTTGACCTCGCGAAAAATATGGCAAACCAATGACTCATTGAGTTCGAGAATCGCTTCTTGATCCATAAAACTCATTTCCATATCTAGCTGAGTAAACTCAGGCTGGCGATCGGCGCGTAAATCTTCGTCCCGAAAACAGCGGGCAATCTGGTAGTACCGTTCAAACCCAGAGACCATCAACATCTGCTTGAAAAGTTGTGGTGACTGAGGAAGCGCAAACCACTCCCCTGGGTTTACTCGCGACGGCAAAATATAGTCCCTGGCACCTTCAGGAGTTGAACGGGTCAAGATAGGCGTTTCAACCTCTAAAAAGCTCGCCTTATCCTCCAAAAAACGGCGCATGGCTTTGATCACCGCATGACGCAAGCGCAAATTCTGATTCATACGATCCCGACGCAAATCGAGATACCGATAGCGCAGGCGCAGCTCTTCTTTAACGGGCTCAGTATCAACGTGAGACACCAAAAAAGGCAACGGCTTGGTGACCTCGTTGAGTAAAATAATCTCTTCGGCGTAAATCTCGATTTCCCCAGTGGGAAGTTTCGGATTTAACGATTCATCCGGACGCTGAAAGACTTGACCTTTAACCTGAACCACATATTCACTGCGGAGCTTTTCTGCGGTCGCATATGATTCTGGCGTCCGCTCCGGATCGCTCACAATCTGAACGAGTCCGCTGCGATCCCGTAAATCAACAAAAATGACGCCGCCGTGATCGCGTCGCCGATCGACCCAGCCGCAAAGAGTAACTGTTTGACCAATATGGGCTGCCTGCAGCTCCCCACCATAAACTGTCCGCATGATCTGCTCTACATAAAATCCGAAGTTGAGTAAACGTTGACGCCGTCCAATTAAATTAGGAGGTCATTCTCTAGAACTGCTGCAAAAACCGCAAATCACTGCTGTAAAGTCGGCGAATGTCGTCCATTGCATGTAACACCATGGCAAAGCGCTCCACCCCAAAACCAGCTGCAAATCCGGTGTACTCTTCTGGGTCATAGCCAACAGCTTTAAGCACATTGGGATCGACCATGCCGCAGCCCATCACCTCTAACCATTTGCCCTGCCACTGCACGTCGACTTCTGCCGAGGGCTCAGTAAAGGGGAAATAGCTAGCGCGGAACAATACGGGCAACTCGTCACCGAACATGCGCCGCAAAAACTCTTTAATGGTGCCTTTGAGATCCGTAAAGGTCAAATGCTTATCGATCGCCAACAGTTCCACCTGATGAAAGACCGCCGAATGGGTAGCATCTACCGTATCTCGGCGATAAACGCGTCCTGGCGCAACAATTCGAATGGGGGGCTGGTGGGTCTCCATATGACGAATCTGCACCGATGAAGTATGAGTCCGTAAGAGACGCTCACCCGGCAAGTAAAATGTATCTTGCATATCCCGAGCGGGATGATCAGCAGGCGTATTTAAGGCTTCGAAATTATAGTAATCCGACTCAATTTGCGGTCCTTCCGCTACGGAATACCCTAAACCCACAAAAATATCGAGTACGCGATCGACTACGCCATTGAGAGGATGCACCCGGCCCAACGGGCGACCGACCCCAGGCATGGTCACATCTAAGGTTTCTGCGGATAATTGTGTCTGAATTTCAGCGGTTTGTAGTGCTTGCTTGCGGCTTTCTAGGGCGGCTTGGATCGCCTCTTTAACCACATTGGCCAGAGCACCTACTCTCGGTCGCTCTTCTGCCGATAGCTTACCCATACCACGCAAAATCTGGGAGACTTGCCCTTTTTTGCCCAAAAATTGAACACGCAACTCGTCCAAATGGGGAAGGGAATCACTAGCGGTAATCGCAGTTAGCGCAGTGCCTTGAAGTTCTTGTAGCTGAGTTGCCAAATCGGCGGTAGAAGACACCATATGCGCGTTTGATTAAGCAGGGCGGAGATAAAAGACTACCTCAGTTTACCGAAATTGGCGATCCCTCATGGAAAATGGATCTAGTCGCGGTAGCCATGCGATCCACTTTGTTCCCGAAAAAGAGTTTAGTAAGTATGAAATTGCTGATTAGCAACGATGATGGAGTTCAAGCGTTAGGAATTCGTGCGTTAGCTAATACGCTAGCCGCAGCAGGGCATAGCGTGACTGTCGTCTGTCCAGATCAAGAACGCTCCGCTACCGGTCACGGGTTGACCCTTCATCATCCGATCCGTGCAGAGGTCAGAAGCGGCATTTTTGTCCCAGAAGTCATGGCGTGGGCTTGTTCTGGCACCCCCGCTGATTGCGTCAAATTTGCTCTGAGTGCTGTCCTTAAAGAACCACCTGATCTGGT
>JBCDHF010000246.1:0-7155 GCA_038750375.1 Cyanobacteria bacterium P01_H01_bin.15 | reverse complement strand
GTCAGTTTATTTTGTTGTTGCTTGCGGTGTTTGGCTCCGGCACGCTTCTGAGTTCGGTCAAAATTGTCAATGAGAAAAATGAATATTTAGTTGAAAGACTCGGCCAATTCAATCGCAAGCTTGATCCGGGTCTACGTTTTGTGGTCCCTGTCATTGACTCGGTTGTGCATAAAGATACGATTCGTGAGCGAGTCTTAGATGTACCGCCTCAAAGTTGTATCACAAAAGATAATGTCAACATTAATGTTGATGCAGTTGTGTATTGGCGAATCGTTAATCTCTACAAGTCTTATTACAAAGTTGAAGATTTACGACGAGCCATTGAAAATTTAGTCCTTACACAGATTCGCTCAGAAATGGGGCGTTTGGAATTGGATGAAACGTTCACAGCTCGCTCAGAAATTAATGAAATTCTTTTACGGGAACTAGATATTGCGACAGATCCTTGGGGTGTAAAAATTACGCGGGTTGAATTGCGTGATATTGTTCCGTCTAAAGCTGTTCAGGATTCAATGGAGCTGCAAATGGCTGCTGAACGCCGGAAACGGGCAGCGATTCTGACCTCTGAAGGCGAAAGAGATGCGGCTGTTAACTCGGCACAGGGTAAGGCGGAATCGCGAATATTGGAGGCTGAAGCGGCCAAAAAATCCGCTATCTTGGCAGCTGAAGCGGATAATGCAGCAATCGTATTAACGGCAAAAGCTGAAAAAGAAGAGCAAATTCTAAAGGCTCAGGCGATCGCAGATGCTATTGAGTTGGTAACTAACAAGCTGAAAACGGATCCGCAGGCTCAAGAGGCGCTCCAGTATCTGCTAGCGGAAAATTATCTTGAGATGGGTAAGGCTATCGGTCGCAGCGAGAGTAGTAAAGTTATGTTTATGGACCCTGGCGGGATCGTATCCACTCTGGAAGGGGTCAAAGAAATTATTCGAGATCATCCCTCTCAATCGCTGGAATTTCCTGTGACTTCAACAGAGGAAATGACTTAACTCCAAAGCTCATTGGAACTTGCGATCTCGTTTGGAAGTTTACTAAATTGCGATCGCGTCTTCGTTTCTGCTGAGATTTCCTAGCGCAATGCCCCGGTTGTTCCAGGCTCCGTGATCGTCCGGTTTAATCTCCAGGGCACGGTCAAAGGATGAAATCGCCTCTTCGTTTCTGCCTAACTCTTGTAACTTGAAGGCTGTTTGGAAAATTTCATAGGCGTTTTCTATTGTTGTAGTCTCTCCAATTGATTTTGTTGCTATAACTATCGGTTTATCAGGTTTAGCAAGCTGCTGACTGGTCGCTTTTGCGAGTTGCTCTAGCCGCAGTTGAAACGTCTTTTCTAACTTCTCAAAACTATTCTCTTTCCAAAAATCCAACCACTGAAAATCGGTCAGCTTTAGTCCTAAGTCAGGAATTTCCAGCGCGGGAATCCCACAATCCTCTAAGCGGAGAGGTACAAAATAAATCGTCCCTGGCGGCTTATTCGCTAGTTCCATTAGCGCGTAACGCAACTCTTTCTGAATATACGTTTCTTTGAACACGGCATGTTTGGAATAACACGCTAGAAAAATCCCGCTATTACGTATCGCTTTCGGAATCTCCTGCTGGCACTGCTGCCCCGGCAAAATATCTTCCTCATCCAGCCAAGGTTTGTAGCCCGAATCCTTCAGCCGCCAATACAGCGCCCGCACTGTCTCCTTATCCTCGCTCGCATGAGCCAGAAAAATCTGTAAGTCGCCCTTTCCCACCATGACAGCCAAGCAGCACTGCTAACTCTAAAGAAAATGTAGCATCTCTCTCAGCCTGACTCGTACTCTCTCAGTTTCAGTAAGCTAACAAGGTCTTCTGCTGCGGAATGGGGTTATGGTCTGGCCTTTTAAAAACTCAGGATTACCTTTCAAAATTTGGATACTCGCGCTGATTTCGTTTATTAATGCTGTCAGTTTCACAATCCTGATTCCCATTCTCTACCCTTATGCCAAGCAATTTGGTCTCAGCGACTTTCACGCCAGCCTCCTCACTACCAGCTATGCTCTCAGCCTTTTTGTCGCCACCCCGATCATCGGTCGACTTTCCGACAGTTGGGGTCGCAAAAAACTCTTAATTCTCTGTCTACTAGGCACTGTCGCCTCCAATATCTGGGCCAGTCTCGCGACAGTCCCTGCCATGTTCTACGCAGCTCGCATTCTAGACGGTTTAACGGGTGGCAATACTTCCATTGCCAATGCCATCGTCGTTGATATTTCTAGCCCTCAAGATCGGGCTCAAGCCTTTGGACTGCTCGATGCTTCCTTCCGCATGGGTTTCGTCACAGGTCCCGCCATCAGTTTTCTCTCCCAAAGCCTACCGACTTTCCCTGGCGTTACCTCCCTTGGTATGAGCTTCCTCGCATCAGCCGTGATCGCATTCGTTGCCTCTATTCTTTCTCTATTTTTCTTGCCCGAAACTCTCAAACAAAAGCGAGAAATTAAACTCAATTTGGGGATTTTTGGTTTGGGTGCGATCGCAAAATCGCTCAGGCGCTCTAAAGTAGGAAATTTGCTCTGGTTGACCCTGTTTTCCGGCTTTACCTTTACGATTTTTACCTTTGCCTTACAGCCGTTCTTTATCAACGTCTTAGGACAAGATGCCAGAAGTCTGGCGGCGTTATTGACATTGGTCGGATTTTCAGGAGTAGTGATGCAATTAGTTGGCGTTGCTCCGGTTACTAGGCGGTTTCCCTTAACGCGAATTCTAGTTGTTATCTTCATCATTCGCGCGAGCATTTTTCTGATTATTCCGCTCTCTCATTTAGAGTTATTTGTTGTAGGCGGTATTCTACTCGGCATGATTAACGCTTACCCCTTGCCGATTTTGAGTACTCTGCTATCGATTCATAGTGGACCCAAAGAACAAGGGGAAATTCAAGGGGTTAAAGCCTCTATACTCGGTTTCTCCAACGCCTTTGGTCCTGCCTTCTCAGGATTGCTTGTTTCCGAAGGCTATCGCGTCCCGTTTGTAGTAGCCGGTCTGTTGACACTACTCACCGCTGGTTTTGCAAATAAATTAGCCTATCTTGATAAAACTCCGACCGCTTCACCGTGAGGTTGTAATCTCCGTTTGAAGACATTGGCTATCCATTAGCTGCACTTGCTCTGTCTCAAATACTGTGCACCGATCGCGTAGAGTTTTCAACACAGGATTTGTGTTTGGTAATTGTGCATCAAGCTGTTTGATTTCCACCGGAAACGTCCTTGTCCAAGGACTTTCTGAGAGATATCCGGGTTCAAATGCATCACGATCTAACAACCAATAAGTCAGCGGGTATTGCACCAAAAAGCCCTGTAAGTCAGCGGTGGACTCGCTATATTGCGCCTGCAACAACGCTAAAGCGCCTGTACGAAAAGGCTCGTAATAGCCCAGATGATAAGGAATTCCATATTCCGGCGCTGCTAATACAGACCGCCTTCCGAAACTCGGAATAAAATCGGCTTCCGCTGATATTGTCCCAATCACAATATCTTTCGGCTGTGTTCGCAAAAAGGCGTAAAGTTCTGGCGAAGGTCCATCGAAATAAGCCAATCGGAATGGATACGCAGTCACCGCGACTGACGGCAACAGAAATAGCGCGACTAATCCCACAAACAATACGTTCTGAAATCCTTGGCGTCCTAATACCCGTTGGCTCAGCCATCGACTCAGCCCATCCAACAACCCTGCTAAAGCAATGCCACCTGCGATCGCAAACACAATTCTTAAACTATGGTGCATGTAGCGACTGGGTAAGTGCAGCCGAAAGAGGAACACATGTGCGATGACGAAAAGTCCCAAAGAGACGATGAGTAAATCTAGCAAAATCACCCATTGGGGACGGATCGTTTGCAGAAGGGGAAACACCTTGAATTGCTTCAACCAAGGCAAGAACAACCCAAAACTAAATATGAGTAAATATGGCCAATCCGCAGGCAACAGACCACTTCGCCCGAACAGCCAGTATTGCCAAGTATCGTTTACGAAAAACTCGCTTCGTCCACCGGTCAAAAATTCCGGTTGCGATCGCGCCTGATCCACACTGACCAACGGACCATACTCGAAGGCGCCTGTTGCATAAATCCCTAAAATCCCAACCCCTAGCAAAATCCCGAGTGCTGTCTGCCACGTCCGACGAGATGGTTGAGTGATGCCCTGAATTGCGAGAATCCCCGTCGCTAAGAGCACTCCCGGCGGATAAAATAAGCCCAGCAAGATAACCATTAGATAGGTCAGCCCCGTTTGCGATACCCCTTCGGAGACAATGCTGCATGAACGCAACCAGGCCCAGAGAAAGCCCAAAAACAGCGGATATAAAAATGCACGCGGCGTCCCAGACGATAAATCATCGACCATCCACAAATTCTGATTTAGGAGTAGCACGGCAATGAGGCCAGCTTGGGGTTTCGGACAAATTTCAATACACACCCCAAAACAAAAAACCGATGCGGCTACCCCTAATATCAGCGGTACAAACTGGCTAAACGTAATTGGGTCAACTCCGAGCAGTGCAAATACCTTATAAAAATTCGCGTAGCCCCAAGGTGCAACAGACTGAAAATAATCTGCAATTCTATCGTTCTGAAAGAGTCCTGGATCTTGAAATCGCTGCATCCAAAACACATGTTGTCGGGCATCGTCTTGGATCGTGTAAGGCGTTGCGAAAATGACGCCCCGATTAATCCACCAGAATAGCCCCCCAATCAGGGCACTTAAACTCCAATTTTGATAGTTAGATTTCAATGTTCTTCATCCGCCAGGGACTGCCATCTAGACACCTGTTATGGCAACCACCACCTTTGTAAGGTGATGGTTGCGTGCCAGAACGCTCTAGCATTGGACAATTCAAAATCAGAAGTGTCCTAAGCGATCTGGCGAAAGTTATATTACTCAGCAGGCAGCGATCGTCGCAATCACAGACTGCGCCAGCGCATCTAAATCGTAGCCGCCTTCTAAACCGAATAATCTGCGATCGCAGATTTGCTGACAGTATCGACTGAAGATGCCGTAGTCGTCGGGTTGGAGAGACATACTGGCGAGCGGGTCGGCGTGGTTGGCGTCATAACCGGCGCTGATGATGAGTAGATCCGGTTTGAAATTTTGCAGCGTGGGGACAATCTTGTCTCGGAATAGCGGGCCGTAGGTTTCTATGGTTTGCCCAGGGGCAAGGGGCAGGTTCAATACGTTTTCGTAAGCTCCTGTTTCAGAGGCGCGACCGGTGCCTGGATAGCAAGGGGATTGATGCAACGAGCAATAAAAAATTTGGGGATCGCGTTCCACCATTTCCTGAGTGCCGTTACCGTGATGCACGTCCCAGTCGAGAATTGCCACCCGTTCAATTCCGGTTTTGGTCAAGGCGTAATGAGCGGCGATCGCAGCATTGGAAAATAAACAAAACCCCATACCGCCGCTGGACTCTGCATGATGTCCAGGGGGTCTAGCTAGTACAAAAGCCGGTTCTCCCGAATTTAAGACAGAATCAACGCCATCCAACCAAGCCGCTACCGCTAATAACGCCACTTCATAGCTCGCCGGAGACACGACTGTATCGGCATCCAGCATGGCACCACCGTTTAGCGCTATCTGTCGGACCTGTTCCACGTAGTCAGGGTTGTGAAGTTTTTTGACCCAATCTAAGACTTTGCGATCGCGTTTGGGATGTTGCCAAGTCAACTGGTCTGCCCAAGGGAGATTTTTTAGGGCAGAGACCGTGGCACGCAGCCGTTCTGGGCTTTCGGGATGACCGCGACCAGTCAGGTGTTCGCAAAAGTCGGGAGAAAAGAATAGAGTCACCATGCTGAGGAATTTGATGGGGAAAGTTCGTATTTTTTCAGAAATGATTTCAGGAATAGTCAGGAGCGCAAATGTAGCTGGCGGCGGGTATTTTTACCAAGAACCGGTTCTACCAAGAACATGCCAGAGGAACTGAACCATGTGGACAGTCAAAGATATTGATGAGCAATGGATTCAGGTGTCTGGAGATGTCAGAATTAAGGTTCGCGCCACGGGTAAGGGACCGCCGCTACTGTTGCTCCATGGTTATCCGCAAACCAGTGCTATGTGGCATCGGTTAGTTCCGGAGTTAGCCAAAGATTTTCGCGTGGTTGCGACGGATCTTCGAGGCTATGGCGATAGTAGCAAACCCCCCGGCAGTCCTGATCATAGTAATTACAGCAAGCGGTCTTTGGCGCTGGATCAGATTCAGGTAATGGCGCAATTAGGGTTTGATCAGTTTTATTTGGTGGGGCATGATCGCGGGGCGCGGGTGGCCCATCGTTTGACGGTGGATCATCCTCATCAGGTAAAGCGGTTGGTGTTGTTGGATATTGTGCCGACTTACGACATGTATCAGAGGACGGACCAGGCATTTGCTCAGGCTTATTATCATTGGTTTTTCTTGACGCAACCGAGCCCGTTACCGGAGACCTTGATTGGTGCCGAGCCGGATTTTTATTTGGAGACCTGTCTGAAGAATTGGAGCCGCAACGACGATCCGTTTTCAACGGAGGCGTTGGCAGAATATCGGCGGTGCTTTGGGGATTCGGAGACGATTCACGGCACCTGTGAGGATTATCGGGCAGCGGCATCCATTGATTTAGAGCATGATCATCAAGATCGTGCAGCAAAGATTACTTGTCCATTGCTAGTACTGTGGGGCGCTCGGGGATTTGTGGGGCAGCAGTATGATGTGTTGAAGATGTGGGGCGAACGAGCAACCAATGTGCGAGGTCACGGTTTGGACTGCGGTCATTTTTTGCCGGAGGAAGCGCCGGAGCAGACCTATCAAGCCGTCTATTCTTTTTTCTCGCAGTGCTGTCTTGAGCGCTCGGATTTAACCACGGTGGTTTAGGTGTTATGGGTATCTAGCGACACACGAGCGACAGCAACAAAAATTTTCTGCTATCGGTTAGCTGAGTAAGGGTAAAAGCATTTTAATGTGTCTGTGTCTGTTTTATCGATGAAGCTTGCTAGAGACAGGGTTTTCGGGACTGACAATCTGATTATTGTATCCTGGCAGAGGAAAGCTTCTGGGCAGAAGAAAACTTTTGTTGATGTTTGTATGTCTACATTCTCGGATTTTTTGCGAATGTAGAAACTTTGTTGTATAAATCAAACCAGTCATGTCAAGGGTTTCGACGATTGCGAACTCATAAAAAT
>JBCDHF010000245.1:0-7192 GCA_038750375.1 Cyanobacteria bacterium P01_H01_bin.15 | reverse complement strand
TTGAGTAGGGCAAAATTCTGCATGTTACGTGCACCAACCTGCAGGACGTCAGCGACCTCCGCAATTTTCTCGACATCAGCCGTATCCATGACCTCAGTCATAATGCCCAAGCCCGTCGCTTCCCGAGCTGCAGCCAACAGACCTAACGCGCTCTCACCATGACCTTGGAAAGAATAAGGTGAGGTTCGGGGCTTGTAAGCACCGCCACGTAGAAATTTAGCGCCAGCTGCTTTGACCCGACGAGCCGTTTCGACAATCATGTCTTCGCTTTCCACAGAACAGGGTCCAGCGACAATTACTAGAGGATCATTTTGACCAAATGCTACCGCCCCATTGGGTGTCTCTACCACGACCGAGCTGGGTTCACCGTGGCGGTATTCCAAACTTGCACGTTTGAATGGGCGTTCTACTCGTAAAACCTCTTGTATCCAAGGGCTAACATCACCGACTTTCAAGGGATCAAGAGACGCAGTTTCGCCCACAAGACCAACTACCACCTTGTGAGTCCCTACAATTTTTTCGGGAGTAAGTCCCCACTCTTTGAATTCCTCACAAATTCGCTGTATTTCAGCTTCGGGGGAGCCGACTTTCATTACAACAATCATGGACTTAACCGTTTCCTATGCAACAACACTCTTAAATAATTACTGCTGGCAAGCTAACAATTAAATTCGCCCTCGCCCAGTCTCTTAAGAATTAGTTACGATTCGCGTTTTGCGATCGCTTCCTGCCGAGCAGCTCGCCAAGATGAAAAGAGTCGGCTGACGTTCACACGAAATTCACCAGCACCAAACCAACCACCGGATCGATTTTCATCCCAAGAGGCTGATAAAATCCCGTAGCTAAGACCCGCGACCCCTAAACCAAATAAACCCAAAGAGACCAAAACCACTGCGGAGGGGGGCACTTCCAAAATTTCTTGAGTTTCTAAAAGGTAGAAAACGACAAAAGAAGCAATACCCAGACTTGTTGGAATCCCGCAGAACAGAGCCATACGGCGCACCATCCGCTTACTAACCGCCTGCGGAATCACATTAAGAGATTTGTCCCGATCGCTGTACGCAGAGCGATTGGAGACGACGCCCGTGTTAGAAGAGGTACTTTTGGCAAAAGAGCGATTAGAATCTTTGCCATTCTTTCCGAGAGTGGACTTAGAGGTCTTTACGGAAGAGGAATCTGACTTAGCAGACTTTTTCTTCTTTTTAGAGCGAGGCTCAAAGGGCAGTGAATCGCGAGGCATATATTAACCAGGATTAGAACGGTTTAGCGGCGGATACCCAAACGCTTAATGAGTTGCTGGTAGCGAGCTGAATCTTTGCTCTGAATATAGCTAAGTAGGCTCTTACGCTTACCAATAAGCTTTAGCAAGCCACGGCGGGAAGAATGATCTTTCTTATTTTGGCGCAGATGCTCAGTAAGTTGATTAATCCGCTCAGTTAGTAAAGCCACTTGCAAATCGGCTGAGCCCGTATCAGTTTCGTGGCTTTGGTAATCGCCAATTATGGTTTGCTTTCGCTCTTGAGTTAAAGCCATGGGAGGTTGAGATTTGACAGTATTTTTACAGCGATCTAATAAGATACCACGTTTGCCTAAATCTATATTTTCAGACAGTCAGAGCTACTAGCCCGCTGGCAAATATTAACGTGAAGCCTGAGCGCCGAAGTTAAGAATAAATATTCAAATTCAAAACATGTCGCAAATAAAAATTTTCGCTAATTAAATTAAAATCTGACGTCATCTAACCAACTCTACGTTTTTTCCGTCGAGCAACGTCTTTACGTTTCTTCTTTTCAATCGGGGTTTCAAAGTGTCGCAAACGCTTTAGGTCAGCGAAGATACCGGCTTTAGAAACCTGACGTTTGAATCGCTTCAAGGCGGATTCAAGATTCTCACTTTGTCCAACGACGACCTGGGTCATTTAGCAATCCTCCTCTGTCGCTAAGATGTCCGAGATTGTTTAAATTAATTCGACAATTTTAACGGTAATTAAAAAGATTACAAGAACTTAAAGTTAGTCGCTGGCAGTTAGTCAGGTAGTCGATGTGTCTCAGCACTTTAGCCTGCAGGCGAAAAACCTTGTGCGATCGAAAAATACCCAGGTGAGTCCAGTCATTAGCAGGGCTCATTTTGTCGAATGATTTGTGTGTATTCGGAAATACCGCGAGCCAGAGACGTGAATAATGAGTTAGCCGAGTCGAGGAGCGCAACAAAGAAATATCGGGACGCGATCACGTAAGATCTAAAACGTTTACCGGCTAGTGGCTGGAACGTTCTAGCTGCTGGGTCATTCAACTTGTTCAGTCCTGCTTCAGTCAAAATATCCATCATGCCTCGTCGCCGTCGTCGCCGTTCCAAACCCATGCCGCAAATCTCCGCTGCGTTCCCGCGGCTGTTAGCATTTGGCACTGTTTTTACCGGGTTTGTGCTCGTCTCGTTAATGCTCACTCGCACGTGGAGATTGTCTCAAACTAAGCCGACTAGCGATGAAACGGCCGCTCATTGCCTCGCGACTCTGGGACCGCTGGCACGTTGGTTAACTCCTGACAGTCCCGCTGTACTAGGACCAGAAAATCCCCAGGACTGCCCGCGTTGGGAGCCTGAACCGCCGATCGAGTTAGCAAGCTTTCCTAATCCGACAAAGGAAGATGAGGACGGAGCGGTTGTGGCGGCTCAGTTTTCCGAAGAGGATGATGAAACATTGCCTGTGGGCGTGACGGCACCTTGGCCAGAAATCCACGCTCAGGCGCAAGCGGCCAAAGTGCCAATCCTCATGTACCATGACATCCTCCCCGAAAAGGAGGTTTTTTTTGATGTGACTCCCGAAGAACTGGCTGAACATTTTGACGCCATTCGGGAAGCTGGGATGACTCCCATCGATATAGATTGGCTGATGGCTCACTTGAGATCGGGACGCTCTTTACCCGCCAAACCGGTATTGATAACGTTTGACGACGGTTATAAAGGGCATTTCCGCTACGTTTATCCCTTGCTCAGAGAATATGGGTATCCGGCGGTTTTTTCAATTTATGTCAATAAGATGGATTTGCAACCTGGTCGCCCAGGCGTCACTTGGGAAGATCTGGAAATTATGGCGACTGACCCCCTCGTCACTATCGCATCTCATAGCATTAGTCACGCCGACGATTTGAGAGTTTTAGAAGACGACGAGTTATGGGAAGAAGTCGTGACATCGAAGCAGATCCTAGAGGAGCGCTTAGGCATTCCCATCCATTACTTCACCTATCCTGTTGGTCGCAACGATGAGCGCGTTCGAGCCGTAGTCGAGGAAGCCGGTTATCGAGCAGCCCTGGCCATGGATGACTATGATGAGCGCTTTGCTGGACAATCCGATAGCTTGCTTGCCCTGAGCCGATTTGGTCAGTCTCGGATTTTGGAGGTGATTGAAAAGGCATGGGGTGGCCCGCCCCCAGAAGTAGCCGATGACGAATTTAATTTTTCGACCGGGGTGGGCCGCCAATTTATGGATGTTGATGGAGTCAATTTGGCATTAATCACTGGCGGTATTCCGAAAACGATTCATGCAGATAGTCGCTATCAGGTGGAAGAAATTTTAGAGAACACCGAAGCCATTGGTGCTGTTGATGGTGGTTTCTTCTCTCTGAAATATCTGGACTCCAATACGATGATTGGTCCGGTTTTCAGTCAGAGTGGCGAGTTTATTCCAGGCTATTGGGGCGAAATGAGCAAGCTTAAGAATCGTCCTTTGGTCTTGATTAATGACGAAAAAGCTATTTTTGTCCCCTTTGATCGAGAAAAACACAATACTTTGGACGGAATCCAAGCTGAGTTACCGGGGGCAACGGATGCTTTTGTGGGAGCAGCTTGGTTAGTCAAAAACAGGAAAGCGCAATCCAAAGAAACCTTTGGTTCGTTGTTTGACTATGATGCCTATCGACACCGGGCTTTTTGGGGGATTAATCGGGCCGGTCAACCGGTGGTAGGAGTCACACGGGCACGGGTAGATTCAGTTCGCCTTGGCAAGCTTCTTGAGGAGGTGGGCTTGCGAGATGCGGTGATGCTGGACTCTGGCGCGAGCACTTCTTTGGTATACAAAGGAGAATCTCAGGTGCGCTACACTCCCCGGCCGGTCCCTCACGTTGTCGCGCTTTATCCACCTAAGCCGTCTCGTCCCGGCCAGATGGATCCCACGTTATTGGTGAAATATCAGTTTTGGCTTACAGATCCTGAAACCCAAACTGCACGATCATCAACAGTATCCTCTATCGTTGCAGAACAGCAGTCTTTCCGACCCTCGACGACTCCCCGTAACTAAGACGAAGAACTCATGACTGAAATTTATAACTGGCAAGGGTTTAGTTGTGCTTATGAAGTTCACGGAGATCCAAGCATAGCCGAATTCGGCATTTTGCTGATTCATCCGATTGGAGTGGGGCTCTCACGGCGATTTTGGGACCGGTTAATTGAGAAGTGGAGCGACAAGTCTTATCCGCTCTACAACTTGGATCTGCTGGGCTGTGGTGAGAGTGATTTTCCAAAAAAGGCACTCTACCCGGCAGATTGGGCAGCACAACTGGCATTTTTTGTCCAAGCTATCGCCAAAAAGCCGATGGTAATTTTGGCTCAAGGCGCTTTATTTCCAGTCGCGCTCAAACTCACGCAGAAGCTAGACCCCAAATGGTTGAAAGGCTTGATTTCTTCCGGTCCTCCAGCCTGGGCAACGATGACCCGTCCGGGCAAACCTTGGCAGCAAAAATTATTGTGGAATCTTTTATTTAGCGGACCAACAGGACAGCTATTTTACCGCTATGCTCGACGGCGAAATTTCCTGGCGTCATTTTCACTGAAGCAATTATTTGCGGATAAAAGCGATGTGACGGAAGACTGGCTGGCCATGCTCGAGGAAGGTGCTGCAGACCTCGATAGCCGCTTTGCTGTGTTCTCATTTTTGGCGGGCTTTTGGCGAGAGGACTATGGATCTGTGATTCAAAACTTGCCCTGTCAGACGCTAATTTTGTTTGGCGATCAGGCGTCAAGTATCAGTCAAGAAGGCAAGATTGAAAGCGCCGAAGATCGGATAGGAATTTATCAAAAGCATCTGTCCCACGGTAAATGCCGGCAGCTACCCGGACGCAATGTACTACCGTATGAATCTACGGCGGCATTTATTCAGGCAATGGCCGACTTTCTTCTGACCTTATCTCCAATCCATCCATAAAAAAAGCCTCGGAAGCAAGTCAGAGGCCAGGCGTTAGGCTAACGTTTACGTCTAGATTAACGCTGGATATCCAGAGGAGATTCACAGGCTGCATTACAAACATGCAGAATCAGAACATCGCAATCAGTTTGTCTGCGATCACAAAAACCTGTTGCACTGAGGAAGCTATACGGCAGGTGACTCCCGTTCAATCAATCCGCCCCCTAGCAAGGTCTCATCATGATAAAAAACGGTCGCTTGTCCGGGAGTGATGCCAAATTGAGAATCTTCAAACAGAACTTTGACTCGACTATCCGGAAGCGGCAGGATTGTGGCGTTTATGGGTTTGGAGCGATAGCGAGGCTGAACTTGGGCTTGAATCGGGACTTCAGGCTGAGCAATGGACACCCAATTAACTCGCTCTAAGGTGCATTCTGCTCGCCCACCCTCTGTCCGACTACCGACAACTACACGATTCATTGCTGCATCTAATTTGACTACATATAGGGGTTCTGCAGCCGCAATCCCTAAACCTTTGCGTTGTCCGATGGTGTAGTGATGGATACCGGTATGATGCCCTAAAACAGTGCCGTCAAGATCAACAATTTCGCCGTCTTTTTGCCCCAAATACTTATCTAGGAACGTTTGCATTGACCCATGAGCTTCGATCAAACAGAGATCTTGACTTTCAGGCTTTTCTGCAGTTGCTAATTTAAATTGGCTTGCTATTTTCCGCGTCTCAGCTTTGGTCAAACTACCTAGCGGGAATAAAGTACCGGCTAAATGATCTTGGGTGAGGTCGTACAAAAAATAGGATTGGTCTTTGCTGCGATCAATCGCCCGCTTAAGTTGGTAGCGCCCACTGTCTGCATCAAAGTGAATTTGCGCATAATGGCCGGTCGCAATTCGCTCGCACCCCCAGGTTTTCTGGGCATATTCAAGCATGGGTCCAAACTTGACCGCTCGATTGCATTGAGAACAAGGCAAGGGGGTAATCCCCGACTCATACCCAGAGAGCAAATAGTTAATAATTTCTGCCTGGAACCGATCGCGAGCGTCAACAATATGGTGTTCGATGCCTAGTTGCTCACAAATAAAGGCCGCATCAACCATCCCTTCTGAGCAACATTGACCCTTCCCCTTCATCAGCCACAGGGTCAAACCGATGACATCATAACCCTGTTGATGCAAGAGTGCGGCTGTGACAGAACTATCGACTCCACCAGATAATCCAACAACGACCTTTTCCATAACTGACAGTCCGCATTTATACGGCACAAATTAGCTCATCTAGGCTAACATTTCGTCACCATCTGACAATCGTCATTTTCATAAATAGAGGTTGTCAGGCAACAAATTGCGAATCTGCTCAGACCGCATAATTGATTTAACTCCTCAGGAGCAGTTCGTATGCTGAGGGAACAAGCGGAAATCAAATTCTATTGTTCAAAAAGTTTTTTCATGAGTCAGCTTTAAGCGAGACCCAGTTGCGGGTGAACTCAACGTAATTTCAGCTTCATTGATAGTAACCGGCACCGACACCACAAATCGGCCAGGACCGGCAGCTGGAATTCTTACAAATACGCATGAACATTTGATTGTTTTAACCCATTTGCGGGCAAAGTCAGCAGGTAAATCTCGAAACCAGACCTCTGCCACAAAGCCGGTAAAAGACCGCTTAGATTCCCGCCAATAACATTCAACCGAATTAAAATCTTTCGCCAAAACGGCAACGATGGCATAGGGAACCGGATTCATGGACAGAACCCCCAGGGAGATTTGTTAACAGTCTCACCATCAGAGATTTTTAACGCCGAAACCACCCTTATATATGCATATCGCCAGAACTTAATTCTCTTGAATTCACCTGAATTTTAGTTTATATGTACTACTAAAAGGGGATGATTATAGAATGCGATGGCTTTGTTGCATAAATCAAGCCAGTCATATTAAGGGTTTCGACGATTCAAAACTAAAGAAAAACTCGAATTTCGCCTTTTCAAAGTCTGAAACCCT
>JBCDHF010000244.1:0-7194 GCA_038750375.1 Cyanobacteria bacterium P01_H01_bin.15 | reverse complement strand
TGCTTTCCGTAAATTCGTTTTAACCGGTGCCGACGGAATTTGTAGATATGAACACACCCGATCGATTGTGGCTTGATGGCGATCCGAATCTAATAAATCATCTTCATAAAAAAGCTCCAAATAAGAGATCCCCGATAACCAACTCAACTCTTTTACTCTCATTCGTTGACTGCTTTTCATCCACTTCAGCACCTCATCAACATCAATCTGATGTTTCGTTCTTTGGGAACTGTCCCGAAAATGGAATTGCTCCCGTTGTCGCGCCACAATATTCGATAGCGCATGTCGCAATAGATTACGGCGTTGCAGATAAATAAATTGGTAGCCCGCTTGCTCAAGCGATCGCAAAAAATCTGCAGGATTAGCAATCCCTTGGACCGACCCAAGTTGATAACTCAACAACTTAAAACCATAGACAGTGGCAGGTGCTTTTGCTGCCTGCGTCTCGATATGTAGCTTGGGGAAATAGACGCGATAATGCAAAATCTCACCATCACAACATACTGAATCCAACGAGCCTAACAAATCAACTAACAACGTACTACCCGATCGTCCGCGCCCAAAAATCACAAATCGTTTAGCGGGTCCTGACGGGCGCGATATTAAATATCGGACATAATCGCGGAAATTCCGAGCAGTTGCACTAGTACTCTTGTCGATCAACCCTGGCATCTCCCTCTCCTACCCATTCCCTTCGCTCATCATTACACCCTAGGGCTCTCCCGTCGATTCCGCCACAAAACAATAGCCGCGACCATACACCGTCTGGATCAACCCGTCCCCCCCTTCCAGCTTGCGGCGCAATAACCGCATCAATGCTGCTAACACATTGCTACTGGGTTTTTGCTCCATGGGCCACACGGCCTGCTGAATCTGGTCATGGGTCAACAACTGCCCCGGATTTTGCATGAGATAACCCAACAACCGCACCTCCTTTTCTGATAGCGCGATCGCCTTGCCCTCCAGAAAAACAACCTGAGCATCCGAATCAAGTTCTAGTCCGCCGACAGTCAGCCGATGTGTCTCTGTCTCTGTCGCCTTCCGCCGCAACAAGGCCCGCACTCGCGCCAGTAGTTCCCGCAGCTCAAACGGTTTCACTAAATAATCATCCGCTCCTGCATCCAACCCCAACACCCGATCGTCCACTGTGTCCTTAGCCGTCAAAAACAAAACCGGTACGTTCACCCCTTGCGATCGCAGCTTTTTACAAATATCTAAACCAGAGCATCCGGGTAGCATCCAATCCAGAATCAGCAAATTAAACCGGTTCTCCTCGGCTAACCGGCTGCCCGTTTCCCCGTCCATGGCAATTTCGACCTGATAGCCATCTCGGACCAGCGCCTGACCTAAAGACTCGGTTAATGCCGCTTCATCATCGACTAATAAGATCCGCATCTACCTTGCAAGCTAACGTCTACGCCAAAATCCCCCTTTAATTGTTCCTAGATTGGCATGGTGTCCGCACCCGTCTTTGTAAACTTTTTTTAAGATGAGACTAGCTACCCACTAATTCTCCATCTAAATTCAGCCATGACATCTGCTACTTGCACTCCCGCTACTTGGCAAATTGCTCTTCTTTATGACGGCGAATGTCCTCTGTGTCTTCGAGAAGTCAATTTTCTTCAGAAGAAAGATCGTAATCGCGGCTTGGTCAAGTTTGTCGATATTGCAGATCCGGACTACGACCCGGCAGCGAATGGCGGAGTGGACTTTGAAACAGCTATGGGTCGGATCCACGCGGTTCGCCCAGACGGCTCCATTGTCAAAAATGTCGAGGTTTTCCGAGAGGTTTATCAAATTTTGGACATGGGCTGGCTCTATGCTCCGACCCGTTGGCCGATCGTTAAGGCCCTTGTCAACAGAGCCTATGACTTTTGGGCGGATCGTCGTCTCGCTTGGACCGGTCGCCCGGATATAGCCACCGTGGTCGCAGAACGTGAAAAACGTTGCCAGGAGCGCTGCCGCCTCGATGTCAAATAAGCGTTAGCGAGCCATTTCGCACTGACACGTGCCTACAATGCACTAAACCCTGCCCCGAGATTGAAGTGAGGTCTACTATCCTATGCAAATCGGTGTCCCCAAAGAAATCAAGGATCAGGAGTTTCGGGTTGGGCTAACGCCATCCAGCGTTCGAGTCCTTTGCGATCGCGGACATCATGTGCGAGTGGAAAAAGGGGCCGGGTTAGGAGCCGGTTTTCAGGACAAAGATTATCTACAAGTCGGCGCAGAACTCACTAATCAAGTCCAGGCTTGGGATAGTGAAATGATTGTCAAAGTTAAAGAGCCCCTACCAAGCGAGTATCCGTTGCTGCAATCCGAGCAGTTGCTGTTTACTTACCTACATCTTGCCGCAGAGCGCACTCTAACCGAAGCGCTGATGAGTTCTGGCGTTACCGGGATTGCCTACGAAACTGTTGAATCGTCAGATGGAACATTGCCACTGCTGACTCCGATGAGCGTTATTGCCGGGCGTTTAGCGGTTCAGTTTGGTGCCCGATACCTCGAAAAACAGCAGGGCGGTCGGGGCGTGCTGCTAGGGGGTGTGCCAGGGGTTGCTCCGGGAAAAGTTGTGATTTTAGGCGGCGGTGTCGTCGGGACAGAAGCTGCACGGATGGCGATCGGCCTCGGGGCTCGAGTGCAAATCTTTGATATCAATGTTGAACGGTTACGGTGTTTAGAAACCCTGTTCGGTTCACGAGTAGAACTGCTCTACAGCTCACCGTCACAGATTGAAGCGGCGATTCCCGATGCTGATTTAGTCGTAGGTGCGGTCCTGGTTACCGGTCGCCGTGCCCCGATTCTCGTGAATCGTCAGTTTGTGCGACAGATGCGCTCAGGATCAGTGATTGTGGACGTGGCGGTGGATCAAGGGGGCTGCATTGAGACGCTGCATCCGACTTCTCACAGCAACCCCACCTACGTTGAAGAAGGAGTGGTTCATTTGGGCATCCCCAACATACCGGGTGCAGTGCCTAGGACTGCGACGCAAGCCCTCAATAACAGCACTTTGCCCTTTGTGCTTAAGTTAGCCAATCAAGGGCTCGCCAGCTTAGAAAGTGATGCCATGTTGGGCAAAGGTCTGAATGTTCAAGCCGGAAAATTGATTCACCCAGCCGTGCAGAGCGTTTTCCCCGATTTGACCTGAATCGTTGGTACGGTCAAATTGGTAGGAGTTTACGCGATCGCTCGTACCCAAAAATTGAGCCGTCACTGAAAAATATCCTTAAATTTCGCTGGGGGTTCCCGCCAGTTCTCTAAGCGATGGCCTAAGCTGAAGTGCAATAAAACCAAATGTTTATGTAGCGGGATTTACAATGACCACCCAACTGCTGATTTATCAAAACATTGTGCCAGTTTCTAAGCAAAAGCATGAGAACTGGTACATTAAGCCCACCAATAGTTATGAATTTGCCCGTGAGATCAATGCGGTACCCCTAACGCTGGTAGAGTTTGTTCGCGCATCTTCGGAATATCCTATTGTCTTTACGGGGACGGAAGACGCCGTCATGCCGGCGGTGGTTTTAGGGGTGAAGAACCAGCAGAATCTGTATTTGAATCCCGATAATTCTTGGCGCACCAAGTACATCCCAGCCTTTATTCAACGCTATCCGTTTGTATTCAGCAGCCAGGATCAGCAGCAATTTACGCTCTGCCTCGATGAGAGCTATGCCGGCTGGAATCAGGAAGGCCGCGGAGAGCGCCTGTTCGATGCGGAAGGTGAGCAAACGCAGTACCTCAAGACGATTGTTGAGTTCTTGCGTCAATACCAAGTGCAGTTCCAACGCACCCAAATCTTTTGCAAGAAGATTAAAGAGCTGGATCTAATCGAGCCGATGAAGGTTCAAATGCGCATCGGTGAAAAAGAGCCCGCTTCTCTGACTGGTTTCTCTGTCATCAGCCGTGAGCGCTTGAAGAAGCTCAACGCCGAGCAGGTTCACGGACTGTTCCAAACCGATGAATTAGAGCTGATCTTCCGCCATCTCTACTCTTTGGATAAGTTCAGTGAGTTGGTCGAGCAATTCCGTAGTCAGGATGGATCTTCCGAAACGGTCATCCCGGAAGTGGTCGAGAGTGCGTCTTAATTTTAAAGCCGAAACTATTGCGAACTCAATCGCTGTAGGGGTTATAGCAGCCGCTGCCTTGATTAGGTGGCGGCTGTTGTATCTTCAGTTCTTTGTTCAGTCTTTGTTGTTGTCAGTTCAACCATGTGCGGTCGTTTTAATTTAGTCTCGTATCCTGACCAACTGAGTGAGACCATCGGAATTCCAATTACGGCGCCTGTCGTCCCCCGTTACAACATCGCACCGAGCCAGCCCATTGCGGCCGTGAGACTTGCCTCAAACCGACGTCAATCAGAACTGACCCATTTTGCCTGGGGCTTTTTGCCGGTCTGGAGCGATGACCCGACTCGTTACTACATCAACGCTCGCCTAGAAACGGCTGGGGAAAAGCCTTCGTTCCGGGATGCCTTTAAACGCCGGCGCTGCTTAATTCCTGCGACGGGGTTTTATGAATGGAAAAAAACACCGCAAGGTAAAAAGCCGTTCCACATTTACCCTCGCGATCGCAAAGTTTTTCTGATGGCTGGAATCTGGGGGTATTGGTCTGCTCCAGATGGAACCGAAGTGCAAACGGCGGCAATTTTAACTGAGCCTGCTAAGGGTTTCATGAAGCAGATTCACAACCGAATGCCCGTTATTCTGCCCAAACCACAGTGGCAGAGATGGTTATCAACGCCTGCGATCCCACCCCATGATACGTGGAGTGAGTTTGCGGCTATTGAAGTAAGCTCTTTGGTCAATAAGCCTACCAATACTGGTCCAGATTGTATCGAATCCGTAGAAAACCCCCTAAGCTATCAAGCTTGATGGTGAGATCTGAACACTTTTCGAGTATTCACGCCAATTATGGCTCCGTCTTCGTAAGGGAGGCGGTTGTTTGCCAGAACGCTCTATGATTAAGCGGCTCAAAATCAGAAGTATCCTCAGCGGCCTGGCGAAAATCATAAATCAAATCTGCTAAGCTAGTTTGCCTAAATCAAACTGTCTACACCCAGGATGTCGTCTCGCATTCAACCCTTAGCGGCTGACGTTGCCAATCTGATCGCTGCTGGAGAAGTGATTGATTCCTGGGCTGCGGTAGTACGTGAACTTGTCGAAAATGCCCTTGATGCCGGTTGCGATCGCATTCAAATTAAACTGTTTCCTCTGACCTGGGAAATCCAAGTCATTGATAACGGCAGCGGCATGACCCTAGAAGATCTCCGGCGCTGCGTTGCCCCTCGGACTACTAGCAAAATTAGCTCCAGCGATGACTTAAGCCAGGTCACGACCTTAGGATTTCGCGGTGAAGCCCTGCATAGTTTGTCCCAACTTTCTCAACTCAAAATCGCGAGCTGTCCCCGCAACCCCGATGCCGACGCCTGGGAGCTGACCTATCGCAATGGAGACGTGCTGACTGAAAATCAAACTGCGATCGCACCTGGAACCATCGTCACCGTGTCCGAACTCTTTGGCAACCGTCCCCGCCGACGCCAATGTTTACCTCCGAGCGATCGCCAGCTTAAATCAGTTCAACGCTATCTACAACGGGTCGCTCTCTGTCATCCTCACGTCACTTGGCAACTCTGGCAAGACGAAAAGCCCGTCTATAAAATTAGTCCAGCACCCACTGCCCGGGAGACTCTCTGTCAAATTTTGCGGAATCTACAACCGAATGATCTTCTGGTTTGGCAAGACTCTATTGACGATCTTGATGACGATAGCGATAGCTCAGCGGAATTAGTGCTAGGACTTCCCGATCGCTGCCATCGCCGTCGTCCCGACTGGGTGAAAGTGGCGCTCAACGGCCGCATCATTCAAGCCCCCGATCTCGAACAAGTCATCATCAGTGGTCTGCACCGGACTCTTCCAAGAGATCGCTATCCGGTCTGTTTTCTCCATCTGCATCTGCCGCCCGTCCACATAGATTGGAACCGTCATCCTGCCAAAACCGAGATTTATCTAAGAGATCCCGAGCATTGGCAACGGCAAATCCGTGAGTTGTTGCAACAAGCGCTCAATCTGAGTCCCGTTCATCTCCCCCAAACCACCACCAATGAGCGAGTTCATCAAATCCTCAAGGTTGCGGAAAAGACCTCTACTTACCAACTCAGCGATCGCTTACCTGGTCCATCAGGCCTACAGACGTTAACCTTGACTGCGATCGCACAAGTTCGCAAAACGTATATTGTGGCCGAACATCCGGGGGGTTTGTGGCTGATTGAGCAGCACATTGCCCATGAACGGGTCCTGTTTGAGCAAATTCGTGAGGACTGGCAGATTGAAGCACTAGAGAAGCCATTAACCCTGAAAAATCTAACCCCTCGCTCTCTGGAAAACCTACGGAAGCTGGGCATGCCCCTTGAACCCTTTGGTGAAAATTTCTGGCTAACCCGAGTGTTACCTAAACTCTTGCATCAACGTTCTGATGCCGTCGATGCACTGCATGAAATCAGTCGCAGCGGAGATCTGCAAACCGCTCAAGTTGCGATCGCATGTCGGAGTGCCATTCGCAATGGTACGACACTTACTAAAGCTGCTATGCAAGATCTACTGAATCGCTGGCAGCGCACTGCTAATCCTCATACCTGCCCCCACGGGCGACCGATTTATTTATCTCTCGAAGAAACCGCTCTGGCCCGTTTTTTCCGGCGACATTGGGTAATCGGTAAAAGTCACGGAATTTAAAGAGGCGAATTCTGCGATCGCAACTTTGGCATTTCCCGGAACACGTCTGGAGAAATTAATTTAGAACTAAATATATCTGACGTGAACTGGCGAAGGCTCTATATTTTGCAAAGACAGTCCGTCCGTCTAGGTCTAGACATCACAAAATTCCTCAACATTCCCCATTCCAGGAGCCTTGTATGAGTCAGTCCATTCCATCGTCTAGCAGTTCTGCTCTAGCCCAGGACACTTTAATTCGCTGGGGTTCGCCAGGGGGGGCTTTTGCTAAGCGCTTGCTGTTACTCGGTTCCGGCGAATTAGGTCGGGAAGTTGCACTGGAAGCAATGCGGCTTGGAGTGGAGGTTACCGCAGTGGATGCCTATGCGAATGCCCCTGCGATGCAGTTTGCTCAACATCACATTGTTGCAAATATGCTTGATGGACAAGTGTTGCGGGACTTGGTCGAGCGGGTCAAACCGGATTTAAT
>JBCDHF010000243.1:0-7210 GCA_038750375.1 Cyanobacteria bacterium P01_H01_bin.15 | reverse complement strand
TAAAAAAAGGAAATTCAAGACAATTAATGCATTCAAGACCATTAAAAACCAAATCATCCTCTTATGTTCAAAAATAGATTTTAAAAATGAGTTAATCTACATCTTTATTTCATTAAGTATGTTACTTTTTTGGATTTGGGGGGGGATCTTCCGGCTGAGTGATAAAGTAAGAAGAGACATACTTTTAAGTAGAGTAATTGATTTTATTAAAAAGAACTCATAAGAGATTTTGTCTTATATGCAGTCTAATGGATTTATTGTTATACTTTGGTTCTCAGTTGGATGGTTTTTGTGGCAGCTATCTTTTATGGTGGCTGGAATAATCTGGAGTATTTTTTGCGAGTTATCCATTTCTAGGTTTCCCAATACTTCAAAGGTTGAGTCCAATGTAGATAAAGAGTCTCCTATTAATGCAACAAAATTGATTATTCAAACTTTAATCATAATTGGAATCGGAATCCGTATATTTCCTTATCTTCCCGGTTATGGTGGGCTTTTTCTTCCCGCCATTGCTAGTTTATCGCTTCTTGTTTTTGGTTGGAGTGGAAGCGCTGCGATCGCAGATATTATTCCAGGCTTAATTCTCGTCTTTGGGAAAAATCTGTATAAAGATCAGTGGATCAGAATCAATGGTAATTATGGAAAATTGATTGAGCAAAATTTAATTTATCATAAATTGGAAACACTCAGTGGAACTGTCATCACTATTCCAAATAAGGAAGTATTTTCATCTATTCTTGTTAACTATGGGAAACCAAACGAAACTCTTTCAATCGCTGAGTTAGTTGCCATTATGATAGAGATTCACCTTAGTTACCCTGAGTATCCAGAGATTGTCAGAAAAGTTGAAAACAAATTAAAAGAAGATGTTGTTAATGAAGCCAATAGCCAACTGAATAATAAATTGAAGAGTGCAGATTCCAGTACTATCGGTAAAGACTCACACGATGGAAATAAGGATTTCCTTATTACATTAGACACAAAAAACACTTCTGGCGATCAAAAAAACAACAATGCTATCGACGTTAATATTGAGGACGTTCGCCCAGCTGTATATATCAAAAAACTTGATGAATCCGTTATCATTTATGAACTTAAAGTCTATACGAATCGACCTGATAAAATTCCATTGATCACATCAGAGATTCATAAGTCTATCATTTACATTTTGAGTGAGGTAGATGGTATTAACTTGGATAACTCAAAGATCGAAGTAGACGCAAGTTTTGGATTTTCGATCCCGCCGCTTTTCAAAATAAGGCGTTCCTAATTTCTTGACTTATTTACCTCTTCTCAAAATATTTTTAATCATCTATTTATTGAAATTTTTTCCATGGATATTCAGCTTTTCGGAGAGAGGAGCACTGATCATCCAAAGGATAGCTAAACTCTTGCCGGGCTCAAACCAGTGGAACGCTCTAATTCACCAACAACAATATCGGTAATCGCTTTGATACGATAGCGGCAGGCGGAGGTCTCTGCAGACGCAAAGGTGCCGTTTTCCCAGTACTTATTGCTACCCGCTCCACCACCGCAAAGTCCAAAATAAGGACAGCTTTGACGACAGAGAGCGACACCGGTCGTCATGTCTCGATAGAGCTGTTGAAATTTAAGGGTATCACACACCGATTCGAGACTATGCTCACGAATATTCCCCAGCAGAAAATCACCATAGTGCTGAGTCGGTAAAGACAGCAGCTCAGGATCAAATGTAGAAAAATTGCCAAGATGATCGAAACTGACAATCCGAAAGGGATGATTCATGTCGGAATGTTCTAGGCGGGCATCGTCATAGATCAGTGAGCAGGTATCTTCAAATTCCCGAACCCGAAAGGTCTCTTGGACTTCGCTCGCCAGTTGCCAAAATCGTTGAATAAATGCTCGATAGCGGGTTTCTAAGCCCACATCAGACAAAGAAGAACGAGTATTGACCCCTTCCGTTTCTTCCATATTGAAGCCAACATCTGTTATGCCGTTTTCTAGAAAGAACGCAAACATTTCGTCGGGATGCGCCAATGAATCTGCTGTCAACACAGAGATGGTGGTAAATGGGATGCCATGTTTTTGGAGCCGGGAAATCCCGGTCATGGTGCCGCGATGACTGCCTACGCCTTTGCGGGTTTTGCGATGGGCGTTATGCAAAAAAGCTGGACCGTCGATACTGACGCCAATTTGTACGGAATATTCTTTAAACAGTTGGCACCACGCGTCTGTAATTAAGGTGCCGTTGGTTTGAATCGAGTGATTGTATCCACCCTCCGGGACGTCCAATTGTTGGTCTTGACGCTCAATCTCAGCAAACGCAGTTCTGTAAAACGAGATGGGCACAGCAAGGGGTTCTCCGGCGTGCCAGCAAAACGTGAAAGTTTTTTTGAAGAAGGGACTAGAGAATACGGCGCGGCTAATGGGTGCAATTAAATCTGGGGAGAGATATTTCTTGAGATGTCGGTTGGGTAAATAACAATAGTCACAATTTAAGTTACAGAAAGACGTCGGCTGAATAACGACGAGATTCAAAGGACCAAATTCCGATATATCTATCGGTGATGTTGGCTGTACCTCTGGCTGCGGCGCGGTAGAGAGGACCATAGTTTATAAGAGAATTTATGTACTTTTATTTGGAATAACCAAACATCTTTAACCAGCAGACTGTTTAAGGAATCGCCTGCTGGCTGAGAAGTAGTTTTAGTAATTGCGGAAGTTTGCAAACCCGCCCCGATCGGGCCAACCATTGTGCCAACCATTTCGGTTACGAAAACTGCCGCCGCGGCCATCCACCCAGCCACCGCGACGTCCATCCACCCAACCCCGGCCCCTGCCGTCGGCAAACCCACGGGCTACCAGTGGGTCTGAATCCGGCTGCTTTTCAGTAGGCAGTTGCTCCATTTGTGATCGCAAAACGGCGGACAATCGAGATAAACGACCTTCGATATTGGGCGTAGTGGGCTCGACCGAAGGCATAGTCGGTTGCTGGACTGCCTCAACAGTGCTAGGGGCAAGGGCCGCAAGGGTCAACAGAAAGCCCATGAGGCTGGCGGGATTCTTGGTGATTTTCATGGATTCAGTCCTAATAAATGGGTGAGGAATAGTGGTGTGAACCGAAAAAAGTTGCCACTACAGGTCTGAGATGGGTCGGACTTGGGCTCTTTGAATAAGCACAGAGCGGAAAAAGTCCTGCAGCAGTCCTTCGGGCAGAGAAATCAAGCCGTTGGGACCAAACCAGCCGTTGATTATATCGGCATAGGGTTGCTCCTCAGCGAGATAGCCTTGCGCCATCGTGCCGATGGTGTAATTAACCGTATTGAGAAAAGTCGAGTTGCCTTCCGGGACCATGCAGGCGAGACCAAAGCGCTCGTAGGGTACAAAGGGCGCGAGTTCGAATACTTCATCATTTTCGGCAGCGGTAATTAAGCCAGCGAGCGCCACCGTGTCGCCACCGACAGCATCTACCTGTTTGGATTCGAGGAGTTGTAGGGCTTCGGGGGCACTGGTAACCGGCACAAAGGTAGCTTGGGGTTGCACTAATTTCATGACGTCTGCGCCGACGGAGTTCTCCACGATGGCAATTCTTTTACCGGCTAGGGAGTCTGGCTCGTCTAGCCCGCTGCCGGCAAAGGACAGCACCCGAATACCTGAAACGCCGTAGCTAATCGAAAAGTCCACGTGGCGATCGCGTTCCCAGGTAAATTGGGAGTCACAAGCGATATCGATTTTTCCGCTTTCTAGCAACGGAATCCGGCTGATGGGGTCAGGGGCTTCGAGGCGCTGGATGATAATGTCTTTGCCCAGTTCGGCGGAGAGTTGCTGCTGGATGAGTTTGACCACATCCACTGAGTAACCGACCAGGTTGCCATCGGCATCAATGTAGGAATAAGGCACAACATCGAAGGTGGTGCCAACGGTGAGAATGCCCGTCCGAGCGACTTTTTCATATACGGTTTCGGCATTAACCGCTTGAGGCAGCGCCATTGCTGTCACCAGACTCAAGCCAGTCAATATCAATTTGCGGATCATCGGATTCCTCTAACGTTACTAATAGTCATCATTCACACAAGGGCTGCCCCGCATTGTCGCCACCAGCAGCTGACAGGCGAGAAATCTAACACAGCCAACCTTGGTATTCGCGAAAAATCAATGACGATTTAAAGATTGTGGTCTTGAGGACCTTGCGTGATTTTGGAAATAACAATGTGATCGCATATTCTCATTAGAAAAATTTCCACCAGAAAATGTGTTCATTTAGAGGGCACCCAAGAGATCGTTCTCTGCAAAAAATGACGGTCGTTACTGTTTGTCTGCGAAGAGTCTGACAAAATTAAATGACCGCAAATACGCTTAACACGAGCCTTTTAGCACATTCAACAGAGTTATGACAATTGCTTATAGATATAGTTTGGACACAAGATGCGGCGGGTCCAAAGAGCATTACTTTCACTATCTGTTGGGATATTTATTACCAACCCTTAGTCTGCTGTCTCGAAAAAATGGTCAAACCTGGTTTGTCTCCTGCGGGCCTGTCATGGATCGGGTGACGCGCGAAGTTGCTGATCGGCTAGGCCTAGACTATGACATCAAGGATGAAGCGTTGTTGACACAGCCAGAAGTCAAATGCCGATTTGTACCTCGATGGGATGATTGGTTGGCCACTAGCCGTTTGCTTCCCAAAACGAGGAAAGTCAGCTTTATTCTGAATAATCCAGAATGGCTCCTGCCTCTTAAGTTCAGACCGATTCTTCCGGGTACTGTGGGCTGGAATCTTTCTAATATTAGAAAGAGGTTGCTAAGCTACGCTAAAACGAGTGTTGTGTCGGCTTCAATAACCAGTAACGATGCAGATAATTGGAACAGTGATCCCGACGAAAGAAGCACTTCAACGGAATCGTCACAGACGGCTGGTCAATATTTACTAATTCGCCGCTCTAATGAACCCGCATATTACAAAGCTGGCGGGGGGGCGGACAATCCCTCCTACGGTATCGCCCGTCGAGGGATTGCCAATATCGATGGTCTGTACATGCAATTAAAGGATGCAGGTCTGCCGGTGGTGATCTATGAACCGGGCGCGGAAAGCCTGTTTGACCAGATCAACACCTTTCATCAGGCGAAGGGATTAATTTCGATGCGAGGGGCTGAATTCACCAATCTTATTTGGATGCAACCCCAAACACCGGCGCTCATGTTTAATCCATCCAGTATGCCCGAGAATAATTTGCTGCAAAATCTAGCCTATGTTCAAAAGGTCCGTCTCACCGCTTTGCCCGTCGAAACGACTCACCCAGTCATTAAGGCAGACGAAATTATTCCGATTCTGCAGGGCTGGAATTCTTAACCGCTATCTGCAAATTTCCTGGTCCCAAGCGTTCTGACGCAGACTCTAAATTTATCGTCTCTTAGTAATATCTATCATGTCATACGATCAAACTCTAAATGTCTATGCTAAAACTGCAGAGACTTTGAATGAATGTCTTCAGCGCTGTCGCCAGGGTTTTGAGCTGAAGCAAGTCGATGCCGATGCCTGCCCCGATTGGCAGGTTGTTGACGGAGCACTCCAACATCGTTCTAAGGGATTTTTTAGTGTAATTGGGCTCCTACACGACGGACAGGAGTTTGTCTATCTTTATCAGCCCCAATCCGCGATAACGGGCGTATTGACTCAAGTTGTTGATAATCAACGTTTTTTTCTATTGCAAGCTCGTGCTGAGCCTGGATGTGTCGAGGAAGCCCAGTTTGGTCCGACCGTACAATCGACACCGGCTAATTTTTTACGTTTCCATGGTGGTAAAACGACTCCTTACATCGGGTGTTTTTTAGCATCCCAGCCTGGAATCACTGCTTTAGAAGATACTTATCAGCTCGACTTGGGTAAACGCTACTATTTCAAGGGCAAGCGCTCTATTCTGATAGAGTCGGAAAAAAGCGTGGAGCTTTTGCCATCTTTTATTTGGGCTTCACCGCAAGCTATCTTAGAGTCTGTAGGACGCAGTGCTTTTATCAACACAGACTTGCGATCACTTTTAGCTGTCAGTCCCTGGTCTTCTCGTGAAGACAATCTCGAATTAACGCCACGGTCTCAGGCCATCCGAAAAAGTCTGGATGCACCCATTCGCCACGAGGTATTAGGGCGATTTCTACAAAGGCTTTGCAACAAAGAAAACACGAAACCTCAGTTTGTGCCGCTAACGTCACTCAAAAATTGGGTCCAGACTAGCCAAGGGTGGTCTGAGTGCCAGCCGCGACAGGGTTTTAGTATTGATTTTTATGAGGTCAAAGCAAAATTTCGAGAAGTTACTCAATGGATTCAGCCATTAGTGAATAGTCAAAGTGAGGGCGCTGTGATTTTAGCTTGCCGAGAAGGGTCTAAAGGACTGGAGTTTTTTGTCCGCTGTCTCCAAGAACCGGGATTGTGTACAGGCAAGGGATTAGCGCCTTCCTATCTGCGCTATCCAGGGGAAGTTGGAGAGGCCCCTGGCTGGCTGTGCTCTCCGCAAGCAGAGATTTGGGCTTCCACTATAGAAAGCGATGAAGGCGGAAGATTTCTGCAAGATGCGAGCCGCTATCAGGTCGTTAAAGTGGGGAGTGATGCACCTGCTACTACTGATGGCATCTGGATGCATGTATCAGAACTCAAGTTTATGCTGCAGCGCTCGAATTGTTGCACCATTCAGCTTCGATGCATTCTCTCCCACCTGCTTGGAGTGGTTGATTGAATGGTTTGAGCAAAATGCGATCGCAAAAATCCCTAACAATACCTTTCCCCGAGCACTAGCTATCTAAAGCTGTCAGGAATTTCGAATTAAGCTGCGATCGCAGAGAATCGAAATAAACAGTGAAAACGTCTGCAAAGAGCAAAGAAAAACCTCCCTGACAAACAAGGAGGTCTCTGGAGTTTTAGAGTGAGTAAGTGAATTGGGTTAGCCAAACCCAGGCAACGACAACTGTAATGGAGCTCGCCATCCTTGGCTATGACGAAACATCGGACTTAGTACTTTGCTTCCGCAAGGGAAACACCAAACTTTTGGCACCAGATTGTAATTTCGTCGAATGCATCGTGATCGAAGTCAGCCGGTAGGCGATAGATCTGCTTGCCAGTATCCTTATTCAAACCGGAAAAAAGACTAGCTTGGACAAACTCATCTCCATTAGAGAACCCCAAACGAGGATCGGGAGCGCCATCAAAGGAAAAATCTTTACCTAGTACAAGGTATGAAAC
>JBCDHF010000242.1:0-7237 GCA_038750375.1 Cyanobacteria bacterium P01_H01_bin.15 | reverse complement strand
TAATCATAAGCTTTTGCCATCTGCTTTTTCCTCTCGACTCCCTCTATCCTACGTCCTGACTCTCTTGGCGACTGCTATAGCCTTCGCCAGATCGTTGAGAACACTTCTTATTTTGAGTTAACTAATTCCAGAACGTACTGGCACGCAGCCTCTCTCTTACGAAGGTAGCGACTATTATATGATGATTCATCACAGCTATGGACCTCATAACCAATTTTTATAGGTGTTATTGGAGAGTAGACAACGTGACAGCTCATGCTTGATGAGTCATTGATATTGCCTATTACTCGCTAATATAAATGGACAGTATGACAAACTCGGGACTCGTTCAAGATTGCTTCTGCGACAGAGTTATAGCCTTCTCTAGATCGGTAATGCATCAAAAAAGTGTGAGGTAAGTGGCTAAAATATCCCAGGTCCACCGCTCCTCGTTCAATCCAGCCCTTTGCCCTGCCGTCGTCCCCCACCGGCTATGAACCCTTACCCAGTTAAATAGCTTACCATCAACCTCGCGGTCACTTTGGTCTGCTCCCAAATTTATTCTGTCGTCGCTGCCATCGTCCTGTCTGTTGTCGAAGAATTCCATTCGTTCGCTCCAGCCGCTGAGTGTTCTCTTTGCCAATTTCATGACTGATTTCTCTAGGCAGCACTCGTTCCTAACCACCCCAACAATCGGTCTTCCAGTTGCGACAACCAGTTTTTCCCTCGGTGTTGTTGACCAATTCTTCAAGAAAGGTATCTGTCTGTTTCCCGACTCGCGCTGTGAGAATTAAGCCACTCTCATCCTCTAAACTGAGCCCAATCCAGCAATCTCCGACTTTCAACTCTTCTGTGCTGCATTTTTTCTGTTTTTTTGTACAAATAACCGCATTTCATCAGCACCGACTGAATGGGTCTCTACCTGTTGCACTTCTTTGTTATGTAGCATCTGTGCTTTCTGGCTAGCAGCTCTAACGAGGGAGACTACGGTCCCGTAAGCCCGACGGCTGATACGGCTGATGCCTCGCAAACTGCGACCTTCAGCATGGGACTGGAGAATGGTGTGAGCCTCGGCAGGACTGATTTGGCGGCGATAGTAGAGACTGTCAAAGGTTTCACTAAAGGTTTGACCGCATTGGGGACAGAGATAGCGCTGCGTTCCTTTACTGGTCTTTCCATGTTTGTGAACTGTCTCGTGTTCGCAGATAGGACAGGGCATCGTTAGCTCTTAAATGACTACAGCTTCTAGATTGTAGTCATCCCACATTTCTTTGCCGCACAACCAAGGCCGTTTAGGTATGATTTATTGGACGGAGTAAATTATTTATTGGATTAGGTCAAAAAGTTAGGGGTCAGGAAAAGAAACAATGGTGGTGAGAATATCTCAAGCGATGGCGACACATCTCTAAATCCGCATTAATAAGCAGGACACTTTCTAGTGAATATCTATGTTCCATGTCCTAAAACTGGATGATAATATTTGAGGAAGCATGTTAATGCGGCTCTAACTGCGACAGAAAGCTTGTTTTCTGGGCATTTTCTGAAACTTAAACTATGAAACAGCCAAAACTTCCTAATTTTATCATTTTTGGGACTACTAAGTCTGGCTCAACCTCATTATGCAACTATATTCAGCAACATCCCGATGTTTTTGTAAGTGAGCGGAAAGAACCTAATTATTTTTTATATGAAGAAGGGAGTTCTGACGTCAATCAGAAAGGAGAGGTAACAGAATATACCCTTGATTGGTACAAATACTGGTTTCGATATGCCGATCAAAAAGCAATTGGAGAAGCATCAGTTAGTTATTTGGCTGATGAGAATGCGCCAGCACGCATCAAGCAAACAGTGCCTAATGTGAAACTGATTGCAATTTTACGCGAGCCCGTATCGCGCATGTATTCCCATTACTTGTTTTTTCAAAGGGGCAAAAGAATGCCCGATGTTGGCAATTTGCTTGAAGCATTTGAATATGATCAATCCCAAGGCTCCCCGTATAAGCTCTTCGAGAAAGGACTGTATGCACAATGCCTGAAGCGGTATTTTGCCCAGTTTGATGCAGAGCAATTTAAGATTTTTCTGTTTGAAGACTTTACCTCCAATCCAGAACAGGTGACTAAAGATGTGTTTGAGTTTTTAGGAGTCGATAGTGATTTTGAGGCAGTAACCACCGCGAAAGATGCGTCTTCAGGAATTCCCCGAAATAAGTCCGTATACAATTTTCTGTATAAGGACAATCCAATCAAAAAAATACTTCGCCCAATAACGCGAACGGTTTTTCCAAATGCAGAAAAGCGGCGTGCAGTATGGACACGATTAGTCAGTTCTAGTTTGTCCAAACCTAAGTTGTCGGCAGAAATTAAGGAGGCGCTGAGAGAAAAGTATCGTCCGGATATTTTGGAGCTACAAGAGATGATTAGCCGAGATTTATCAAAATGGTTGGAATAGATTGGAGAAATCGATTGGCCGCACAACTCAAAACTCCCATAGTTCTAGACACGGGCAATACTGAGCATATCTAATAGATATCAGTAACCTTAGATTAGGTGGAGAGTATTGCTTATCAAAAAGGGGGGGTGAATTGCTTTTTCCCGTGAAGGATTGTTAATCTGCCTTAAGCACTTACAGTTTTGAATGCGGATTAGTTGCCATGACTCCTATGACCCTCAAGAGCGGCTTTTTCTGATAATTTCTTGCATTGCTGCTATCGCAACAGTGGGCAGTTCATTTGAATTGAGTTCTGGCGAGCTCGATTTAGGCTTGACAACGACCGATCTGATCTCGATGGATAGTATGCGGGTGACGGTCTGGCATTCTTAGTCCTAGTCAAAGAGGCACAACCCAACAGGGAAGAGAACTGTTATGGGACCCAAAATTATTTGTTGGTAGATGGATAAAGATAGTTCGAATATTGTGATTGAATACAGTTTAGATGTGATTTATTCGACGGAGTAAATTGTTTATTGGATTAGTTTAAAAAAGTAGGGACCGAGCAGAGAAATAATGGCGATGAGAACGCCTCAAGCGAGGGAGAAACATCTTTGCATCGGGATTCATAAACGGGAGACTTTCTAGCGAATATTATGTTGTATTCCCTAAAACTGGGTGCTAATCTTTGAGGAAGCATGCTAATGTTACTGCAACTGTCAGAGAAAGCTTGTTTGTCTGGAATTTTCTGAAAAGTAAACTATGAAGCAGCCAAAACTACCTAACTTTATCATTTTTGGGACTACCAAGTCTGGCTCAACCTCATTATGCAACTATATTCAGCAACACCCCGATGTTTTTATAAGTGAGCGGAAAGAGCCCAATTATTTCTTACACGAGGAGGGAACTTCTGCTGTCAATCGCAAAGGAGAGGTTACTGAATACACCCTTGAATGGTATAAAAACTGGTTTCGATATGCCAATCAAAAAGCGATTGGAGAAGCGTCGGTTAGCTACTTAGGAGATGAGACTGCGCCGATACGAATAAAGCAAACGATACCGGATGTGAAGCTTATTGCTATTTTGCGCGAGCCTGTATCTCGCATGTATTCGCACTATTTATTTGCGCAGCGGCGCGGAGTAATTCCCGATGTGGGGAACTTACTTAAAGCATTTGAGTATGATCAAGCCCACGACTCAATGTTTAAATTCTTTGAAAAAGGTTTGTATGCACATAATCTAAAAAGTTATTTTGCCCAGTTTGATGCAGAGCAAATTAAGCTTTTTTTGTTTGAAGACTTTACGTCTAATCCAGGACAGGTCACGAAAGATGTGTTTGAGTTTTTGGAGGTCGACAGTAATTTTGAGGCGATGACCACGGCCAAAGATGCATCTTCAGGGATTCCTCGTAATCAGTCTGTATATGAATTTTTATACAGGGATAACCCAATCAAAAAAATACTGCGTCCGATAACGCGAACCGTCTTTCCCAACGCAGAAAAGCGACGAGCGTTATGGACACGGTTAGTCAGTTCTAGTTTGTCCAAACCTCAACTATCTCCGAAAATTAAAGAAGCGCTGAGGGAAAAGTATCGTCCGGATATTTTGGAGCTACAAGAGATGATTGGCCGAGATTTATCAAAATGGTTGGAATAGGTGGGAGAAATCGGTTGGTCACACAACTCAAAACTCCCATAGTTCTAGGCATGAGCAACACTGAGCATATCTCAAAACATCAGTAACCTTAGACTAGGTGGAGCGTATCACTTATTTCAAAAGGGGCGGCGAATTGCTTTTTCCAGTGAAGGATTGTTAATCTGCGTTAAGCACTTACAGTTTTGAATGCGGATTAGTTGCCATGACCCCCATGACCCCTAAGAGTGGGCTTTTTCTAATGATTTCTTGCATTGCTGCGATCGCAGCGGTGGGCAGTGTGTTTGAACTGAGTTCTGGCGAGCCAGATCTAGGCATGAGAACCACAAGTTTGATCCTGGCAGGCAGTATTCCGTTAACCGTGCTGGCGTTCTTAGCCGCAGTTAAGGACGCGCGCGCGAATATGGAAGAGTAGTGCTCCAGGCACTTAATTAATCCTCTTCTGTCGGAAGCGCGGCCACAATGCCATCCAAAACGCGTCCAGCCTCCACGATTTCTAAATTGGCAGACTCACTCAGGCTCTGCCCCTTGGGAATGATGGCGCGCTGAAATCCCAGTTTGGCCGCCTCCCGGAGTCGCAGATCAATCTGCGAAACTAACCGGATTTGTCCGCCGAGCCCCACTTCTCCGATAGCAATAGTCCAAGGATCGACCAAGCGATCGCGAAAACTGGCTACAAGTGCGATCGCAATTCCGAGATCGGCAGCTGGTTCCGCAACGCCTAGTCCTCCAGCCGAGGCAACGTAAGCATCCAACTTAGACAGCGGAACACCAACTCGTTTCTCAAGTACCGCCAAGATCTGCTGTAAACGGTTGTAATCAACGCCAGTGGCAGACCGCCGGGGAGTGCCGTAGCTCGTAGGACTGACTAACGCCTGAATTTCTACCAGTAGCGGGCGAGTTCCTTCACAAGCCACGACGGTTGAGGTGCCCGGCACTTTTTCTTCCCGATTGCCTAGAAATAAAGCCGAAGGATTTTCTACTTCTTGGAGACCTCGCTCCGTCATATCGAAAATGCCAATTTCTTGAGACGCGCCAAAACGGTTCTTCACTGAGCGCAGCAAGCGATGAGAGGCAAAACGATCCCCTTCAAAATAGAGAACCGCATCGACTAAATGCTCTAAAACTCTTGGTCCTGCGATCGCGCCTTCTTTAGTGACATGACCGACGATAAAAATAGTGATGTTCTCCCGCTTAGCAAGCTGCATTAGCGCCGCTGTACATTCCCTAACTTGCACCACCGAGCCTGGTGCAGAGGTCAGTTCCGGTAAATAGAGGGTTTGAATACTATCGACTATGGCGACATCCGGACCCAAACTGGTGAGTTCTTGCAAGATTCTCTCCAGATTAGTTTCCGGCATGATGTAAAGGCGATCGCAACTGTCAGGCGTTTCGGCAAAAATGCCCAAGCGATTGGCCCGTAATTTGAGCTGTTGCCCGGATTCCTCTGCGGATACATACAGCACTCGGGCTAGACGATGAGTCAGAGAACCCGCCACCTGTAGCAAAAGCGTCGATTTTCCAATCCCCGGATCACCCCCGACCAACACCAGCGACCCCGGCACAATTCCGCCGCCCAAGACCCGATCTAGCTCGCCATACCCAGATCCCAACCGACTGGTCAGATCGCTACTAATTTGGTTAAGCGTTAACGCTGCGATCGCATCCTGTGTTTTCCCCGTCTTCGAGCTTCGTCGCGTCGCCTTTTTCGGTACATTCCCTACGCGATCGCTACTTTCCAGAACTTCTTGCAGCGGCGATTGATTCCCGCAACTGGGACAACGACCCCACCACTGCCGATGTTCTGCGCCACAAGCCTGGCAAACATACAAAGATTTAGTCTTGGGCATGGCTTACAACGCTCCCGTTAAGAACACAGTCTTATGGAGACTCGTTTTCCCCCTCGCTGTCACTGGTTTGAGCAGTGCGGAGTAGAGGGAAGGCAATCACATCACGAATACTGGGGGAATCCGTTAACAACATCACCAAGCGGTCGATCCCGATGCCTAAACCTCCTGTCGGCGGCATTCCGTATTCCAGGGCAGTTAAAAAGTCCTCATCCACCCCTTGCGCTTCCAAGTCACCTGCAGCTTTTCGTGCAGCCTGTAATTCCAATCGCTCCCGCTGATCTAACGGATCGGTTAACTCGGAAAAACTATTGGCAGTTTCGCGACCTACGATATAAAGCTCAAATCGTTCGACGAGCCCAGGCTTGGAGCGATGAGGCTTGGCTAAAGGCGACACTTCGACCGGGAAATCGACTACGAACGTCGGCTGCACTAAAGATTCTTCAACCGTTTGTTCAAAGGTTTCAGTCAGCAATTTACCGAGGGAGGTACACTCCGACGGAACTGCCACGCCCGCGCTCTCTGCGGCGGCTTTACCGGCTGCAAAGTCTGCAAACTCCGAAAAATCTAACCCCGTTTTTTCATGAACCAACTCTTGCATGGTTGCGCGTCGCCAGGGCGGAGTCAGATCAATCTCGGTGCCTTGGTAAGTAATCTTGGTGCCTCCTGCAACGGCTTCCGCCGCCGTGACTGTCAGGGCTTCCGTCAACGTCATCATGTCTGAGTAATCGGCGTAGGCTTGGTAAATTTCGATGGAGGTAAATTCGGGGTTGTGTCGAGTAGAAATACCTTCGTTGCGGAAAATACGCCCCATTTCAAATACTTTCTCAAACCCGCCGACAATCAAACGCTTAAGATGCAGCTCGGTGGCAATTCGCAGATAAAGCTGCATTTCTAAAGTGTTGTGATAGGTGATAAACGGCCGAGCATCTGCGCCACCGGCTTCTCCTTGCAAAACGGGTGTTTCAATCTCTAAAAATCCACGCTCATCTAAGTAGCGGCGAATGGCGGCTGTAATTTGGGCTCGCTGCCGAAAGGTTTGCTGCGCTTGTGGATTAACAATTAAATCCACGTAGCGTTGTCGGTAGCGCTTTTCGGTATCGGTCAAACCGTGCCATTTGTCAGGCAACGGTCGTAGCGATTTGGTGAGCAGCGTATATTGCTCCACATAGACTGATAGCTCTCCTTTTTCAGTACGCTTCAGAGTCCCAGAGACGCCAATAAAGTCACCCACGTCGGTTAGCTTAGTGACCTGCTTAAAGGCGCTCGCATTCTCCGCCATGGTTTCTGCAAGCCTCTTTTTATCGAGATAAAGCTGGATGGAACCGCTC
>JBCDHF010000241.1:0-7245 GCA_038750375.1 Cyanobacteria bacterium P01_H01_bin.15 | reverse complement strand
GCAGTGGCTGCAAGCAGTGTCGGGATCATCAGTACGCCGAACCAACCGACATACAGACGGTTCTCGGTGCTTGTGATCCACTGGCAGAACTGTTCCCAAAGGGACGCCCGTTCCTGCTGTTGGATAGTTGTTGTCATGATTAAATCAGAACGAAATGAATTAGATAATCGTATAGGCGAGTGCCCACTCACTTAAATTAGCCAATTCATTTCGTTTTGTAAAGTTTCTTGGCGAGTTTTTGATTAACTTAATTTTTGTAAATAAGTAAGGGTGGGAAATGCGATCACAAGATTTTGGGTCTCAATGAACGGCTGCTCAAAATGTTTCGCGGCACAATTTCTGGGAAATCTTTAATGGAGAGGGGGTTTTCATGAGGCCATATCAACAGATGCCAATTCAGGACTGTGGTGAGCCGCTGCAACCTTTCCCAGCAGAGTTGGCGGTTCTCCACCCCCATCCTTATCAGTCTTTGGGCGCAGACTATGGCGATCGCAGTCCCTTTTGTTTACGAAGCGGCGTCATTTCAGCCCTATTGCAGGCGCAGCAATCTTTACAAAACTCCTGTCCTGGCTGGTCGTTTCTCATTTTCGATGCCTATCGGCCGGTGGCGGTCCAGGCATTTATGGTCAACTTCACCTTTGAAGAAATTTTGCGATCACGCCAGCTGAGCCGCACACATTTATCGGAATCAGCCTCTGAAGGAATTTTGCAAGAGGTTTACAAAATTTGGGCTCCGCCCAACCCCAATCCGTTAACGCCCCCGCCGCATAGTACTGGGGCAGCTGTGGACTTAACCTTGCAAGATGTAACCGGTCAAGTTGTAGACATGGGTGGGGAAATTGATGAACTGTCTCCTCGCTCAGAACCCAACCACTATGCTCAAAGCCAGCACCCTGCGCATCAGGCATTCCATCAGCGACGAGAACTGCTCAAAGATGCGATGACGGCAGCGGGCTTCCAGCGACATCCGAGCGAATGGTGGCATTTTTCTCTCGGCGACCAATATTGGGCTTGGCTTTCTCAGCAACAGATGCCTGAGCGTTCTTTTTTGGCTCGTTATGGTCGAGCATCCTAGAGGTTTGGGTTGCCCGTAACGACCGAGATTAATTTGAAGAGTTTGCGATCGCAAAGAATCCCTTAAAAAGCCCGGATTAGTCTGAGACGGTCAGTTAGGGTTGTTGCCAGTCTTTAAGCAGGCATCCAACTCAATGACGCAGCCTCAAAATTCTGACCCTAGCTGGAATTTATCTCGGCGGACCGTTTTGCAATTGCTAGGAGTTGGAGCCTTGGGGGCTCTGGGTTATTCCCGATGGAAAAAGCCCCAGCCTAATACTTATGGTGCCGATAGGATTGCACTCCCACGAAAATCGGCAACTCAAAAATCAGTCGCGGTCATTGGCGGTGGGCTCGCGGGCTTAGCTTGCGCATACGAACTCAGCCAGCGGGGCTTTCAAGTCACCCTGCTCGAAAAATCTCCTCAATTTGGCGGTAAAATTGCCAGTTGGCCCATTGAGGTGGGTGCCGAAGCTTTCATCATGGAACATGGCTTCCACGGCTTTTTTCCGCAATATTACAACCTCAAAAGTCTAGTCTCGGAGCTACAGATTCAAGAGCAGTTTCGCTCATTAGAATCCTATGCGGTGTTGTTTAATGGCGACCACTACGCCCCAGAAATCTTCAAGCCCAATCGTCACGCGTTTCCTTGGAATATTATCGATTTAGCGATGTCTTCCTCTAATCGCTGGGATTGGGGGATAAATTTAGCGAGCCTGCGCCATTTACAGGTTTTTCGAACTATAACTGGCTTTCAACTCGAAAAAACCTATCACCGCCTCGATCAAATTTCGGTGGCTGATTGGGTGGGCGACGATTTCCCCCACGGACTCTACGATCTCTATTTCAAGCCCTTTGGGCGCTCGACGCTGAATGCCTTAGATTTGCTCAGCACAGCGGAACTCATGCAGTTCTTTCACTTTTATTTCTTTGGCAATCCTGAGGGTCTTGCATTTGATGGCACCCGTAATGATATGGGGACCAGCTTGGTCAATCCGCTAGTTTCTGCGATCGCAAAGGCGGACGGTAATCCGTTAACCCAGGTTCAGGTCACAGAGATTCAAGCCGAAAATAACCAAATTACAGGAGTCACCTATCGCGAGGGTGGACCAGGACTCAGCGCTCCCACCTGGTTTACCAAGTCCGAAACCCAGTCATCAGATGATTTCGAGCTTTATCAACATGAGCAGGATACGGTTCTCGTTGCCGCCAATGATACGGATGCGCTGTGCCTAACTTGCCCTCATCAAGGCTGCACCGTAAGTCCTCAAGCCGATGGCACCTATAAATGTCCCTGCCATGGGGCTCAATTTAATGCAGCAGGCGAAGTAACCAAAGGTCCCGCCAAAGAAAATTTGACGCACTACGCCATCGTCGATCGCCATTTAGGCAAAGTGCAGCTAGCCGATACGGCGCAACAAGAAACCACCCTCCAAGCTGACTACTACGTCATTGCTGCCGACGTCACTGGCGTGAAAAAGCTCTTTCAGAGCATTGCCGGAGACGTGAGTCCCACCGTCAAATCCCAAATTGAACAACTTGCGATCGCAGATCCATTTGCGGTGGGCCGCTTCTGGTTTGACCAAGATTTTGACTGGGAATATAGTGATTTCACCTCGCTGTCTGGCTATGAGCTTACAGACAGTATTACGCTTTATCACCGCATCCAAGAGCAGTTCCGTGAGTGGTCAGCCCGGACCGGCGGCAGCGTTGTTGAACTTCATGCCTACGGCTATAAAGAAGCGCAATTTCCGGATCAAGAGGCGCTAATGACAACCTTTGAAGCGGAACTTTATCAAATTGTCCCAAGTTTGCAGGATGCCACTTGTCTGCATTGTGAGCTGGTCAATCAAAAGAATTTTTCAGGCTATCCACCCGGTAGTTATGAGGCTCGCCCAAACTCTGATTCCGGCGTAGAGAATCTCTTTTTTGCCGGGGACTGGGTCAAAAGGCCGTTTCCTTGTGGCTTGATGGAGCGGGCGGTGAGTAGTGGGTTGTTGGCAGCTAATGAAATTTTGAAAAGGGAAGGTCTTCAGCGCAGAGGCTTACTGACGGTTCACCCTGAAGGCGTTTTTCGCATCTAAATTTTTCAGTATTAAGAAAGTTGTCTTCTTTTCTTACTTCTCGTGATGATTCCTGTTACCTATTGACTTCTCTGTTGTGACAAGACATAACCTGCCAACCACCACTTTTTTGTTTCTTCATCCAGATCGGCGTCGTTAATAATCTCTTGTATTAATTGTTTTTGTTTATCTCTCGCCTCACTAGAAAGCAAGGCATCTTGTCTAATACTCAGTTCACAACGCCGTTTCAAATCAGTTACAGTTACGCCCTCTCGACTAGCTAGCTCAATGGTTTCCTCGTATCGCGCTTGACTTGCTATCCGGTTGATTCGCTTGTACACAGCTTGATTGGCTAATTGGTAAACCAATTCAAATCCTAATGGAAATTCGCTTGCCTCTGTCGAGTAGCTAGTAAACTTTTGCCGAGCTAAAGCTAAGTACCCGGCTCCTACAACCGCAGCTCTAGACCATCTTGACCAATCTGAGAACAGGTTAAATTCAGTAACTAACGTAATGTATAACACCACGGCTAACCCGCCATTTCCCATCACAAAAAGGCAAATCCAAAAGTATAGCCAAGCCCGTTTATTAAGTTTTTCCGGAAAATAGAAGGTTCGATCAACCTCTAAATATGTTACGAATCCAGCAATAGAGAAGGCGATTATACAATCCCAAAGACCATACATATAAGGAGATTACTTTTCTGCTTCTTCAAGCATATTTCAAGGCTCTACTTAAATTTTGGCCCGCTTTAACTGTGTTCTTAAAACACGCCCTTTCGAAGTCAACTTAATTTTGTGAGGCTTTTGCTTTGTCAAATAATTTTTTTGTTCCAGATGCTTAATTGCCGTGTAGAAATCACGAGGTTTCAGACGAGAGGTTGTAGCAAGTTCAGGTTCGTAAGATTCTCCAAAACGATCAAAAGCCGTAATAACGCAGGCTTCTTCTGCCGTTACGGGAACTTTCTGACCTCTGACTCCAGGCACTATGGCAACCTTGGAATTTCCTAACATGCTAATTTTTGACATATAGCTAGTTCTCCGGACCTAGTATTTCTGAGCCAGATAATGCCATTGTAATTGACTAGTTCGTCAATAGTATTGGCAAACTAGTCAACGCACCAAAAACTTTGCCTTAACCATCTGGTACATCATGCAAGTTTGACCAAGCCGCCCAAACCGGCACTGATTTCTGCGGGAGAAATACGACCGTCATGATCTTCATCCAGCGCATCAAACACCGCATCGGTTCCCAGCCATTCTTCCCGAGTAATAAAGCCATCGCCGTCAAGATCGTAGGCATGGAAGATATCGTCTACGGCATGGTTGATGTTTTCTTCGCTTTCTAGCTTTGTTAAGCGATCTCGTAAAAGCTGCTCCAAGTTTTCGAGGGCTTTAGTAAAGCCCTGAATGCCTTCACTAAGTTTGTCAGAAGCCATGGGGTCAGCCGCATGCATCTCGTCAAACTTAGCTTTATCCACTGAGATTTTTTCGATCTCTATCCCTGCGACTTTCGCCGGATCGAGCTTACGTTCGAGTATTTCCTCAGTACCTTCCAAAGCAGCCAACAGCTTGGGTGAAATAGTCAACAGATCACAACCCGCTAACTCAGTCAATTCCCCAACATTGCGGAAGCTAGCTCCCATCACCTCGGTGGTATGGCCAAACTTTTTGTAGTAGTTATAAATTTTTGTGACCGAGACCACTCCTGGATCTTCCGCTGCGCTGTATTCCTTTCCGGTCGACTTCTTGTACCAATCCAAAATGCGACCAACAAACGGCGAAATCAACGTAACGCCTGCTTCTGCGCAGGCAATCGCTTGATGTAATCCAAACAGCAATGTCAAATTGCAATGGATGCCCTCTTTTTCTAGCGTTTCAGCCGCTTTGATGCCTTCCCAAGTGGAGGCAATTTTAATTAACACCTGTTCCCGAGATGCGCCGGCCGCTTCGTATTGAGCAATCAGATCTCTGGCCTGGGCAATAGTCGCCTCCGTATCGTAGGAGAGCCGCGCATCCACTTCCGTCGAAACTCGACCCGGCACAATGTCAATAATTTTCAGCCCAAAAGCTACGGCCAAACGCTTAAACGCCAAGTTTGCAATGTCTGATTTGCTAGCATCTTTGCCCGCCTCGGTCTTCGCCTTTAGCAGGGTTTCATCCACAATGCTCTGATACTCAGGCATCTGCGCCGCCGCCGTGATTAACGATGGGTTGGTCGTCGCATCTCTCGGTTTGAATTTTGCGATCGCTTGGATATCGCCCGTATCGGCCACGACAACGGTGTACTGACGAAGCTGTTCGAGTAAGTTAGCCATGATTTGTGAGGAGATGTTTAAGTAGATTGAACGCTCAAACTAAACGAGAGACAGACTTTGCGCCCATCTCCCGTCTGAACTTATATGGTAGGAGATCGTAAGATCAGCCAATAATGCCGTCTTTGCGACCCATGGTCAGCATCAGGTCCACAACCCGCATGGAATAACCCCATTCGTTGTCGTACCAAGAAATAACTTTAAAGAAATTGGAATTTAGCTCCATCCCAGAACCCGCATCAAAAATACTGGAGTGGGGATCGGTCCGAAAATCCATCGAAACCAGGGGCTCATCAGAATAGCCCAAAACGCCTTTCATCGGACCGTCTGCCGCCGTTTTCATCGCTGCGCAGATGGCATCGTAACTGGTCGCTTGTTCAGTTTTGAATGTGAGATCCACGGCCGAAACATCTGGTGTCGGCACCCGAAACGCCATCCCCGTCAGCTTGCCTTTGAGTTCCGGCAAAACGAGGGTGACTGCTTTAGCTGCACCGGTCGAAGCCGGAATAATATTCTGTGCAGCGCCACGCCCGCCCCGCAGGTCTTTTTTGCTAGGACCATCGACAGTTGGCTGCGTAGCCGTGTAGGAGTGGATGGTAGTCATCAAGCCCTCTGTCAAGCTAAACGCGTCGTTGATGACTTTGGCGATTGGTGCGAGGCAGTTGGTTGTGCAGCTCGCATTGGAAACGACCTGATCAGAAGCGGGATCGAAGTTGCCTTCATTGACACCCATCAACAGAGTTTTCACTTTTTCGGGATCTTTAGTGGGTGCAGAGATCACAACTCTCTTGGCACCTGCCTGTAAATGCTGAGATGCGCCATCAAAGGTCGTAAAAAAACCGGTAGATTCGACAACGTAATCAACGTTGAGGTCACTCCAAGGTAATTCTGCCGGATTGCGCTTGGACAGGCAGGGAATTTCCATGCCGTCAATCTTCATCCCGTTATCTGTCGCTTCCACCTCTCCGTCATAACGACCATGGGTTGAATCATATTTGAATAAGTACGCCAAGTTAGAAGCCGGAACAAGATCGTTAATGCCCACAACCTCGACGTCTGGGTGTTTCATGCAGCCTCGGACTACCAGCCTGCCAATCCGTCCAAAACCGTTGATCGCTACCCGTACTTTTGCCATTACTTTTTAATCTCCTTATCAGGGGTATTTTGACTAAAGCCGCAGTACTGGAAACGAGAACGCATGTTAGCAATTTGTCGCAATACAGGGCGTTCCCGTCAACTTCCAATGTTTTCAAGACCAAGCGTTATTAGCCAAGCCTCAAATTAGCAACTCCGACCGAAAGGCCATTTCCAGTTGCGAATTTCTTCTTTATCTATGCCTTCGGCGTGAGCGTGATTCGTGTGCTCAATGATGAGATCTTTCATCCGCTCTTTGACGTGGGCTGCGGCTGAATGGAGTTTAGGAACTCGGTCAATCACGTCAATCACCAAATTGAAACGATCAATTTGATTCTTAATCGCCAACTCTAATGGGGTATTAATGTTGCCTATTTCTTTGTAGCCGCGAACATGGATGCGTCTTTGATCAGTACGACGATATACCAACTTATGAATCAGCCAAGGATAGCCGTGAAAGTTGAAAACGACTGGTTTGTCGGGAGTAAATAGACCGTTAAAATCGGTATTACTCAAACCATGAGGATGTTCATCAGGGGAAACCAAGCGATGGAGGTCTACCACATTGATAAAGCGTACTTTTAGAGACGGAAATTCTTCGCGTAAAATTGCGGTCGCCGCTAACGACTCCATCGTCGGCACGTCACCACAACATGCCATCACGACATCTGGTTCATCATC
>JBCDHF010000240.1:0-7306 GCA_038750375.1 Cyanobacteria bacterium P01_H01_bin.15 | reverse complement strand
TCCGATTTTGAGTTGCCCAATTGTAAGCGTTCTGGCCGGCACCTCCCCTTGAAAAGGTGGTGGTTGCTATGTGACAGTGCAGACGAAGCAATCAGTTTAGAGCTGACATCACTTGCCCGTGACTAATTGCACTCATTCATTCATCTAAAAGGATGTAACTCTCATGAAAATCAAATTTCTGGCTGCACTAGCCGCTGCTTCTGTCCTTAGTGTCGGTTCGGTTGTCATTAGCCAAGTTCCCGCAGTTCGGGTTCAAGCAAATCCTTGCGCCGCAGTGAATCCTTGTGCCGGAGCCAAAAACCCTTGTGCTACAGCTAATCCCTGCGCATCAAAGAACCCCTGCGCAGCCGCTAATCCCTGTGCTGCTAAGAATCCTTGTGCTGCCGCGAATCCATGCGCGTCGAAGAACCCCTGCGCAGCTGCTAATCCCTGTGCTGCTAAGAATCCTTGTGCTGCCGCGAATCCATGCGCGTCGAAGAACCCCTGCGCAGCCGCTAATCCCTGTGCTGCCAAGAATCCTTGTGCTGCAGCTAATCCCTGTGCTGCAAAAAACCCCTGCGCAGCGGCGAACCCTTGTGCTGGCAAAAAATATCTACAGAAGCGTACTTACAGTGATGCAAAAGGCGCTATTCGCGGAGCAGACCCGGTCGCTTACTTTTCCCTGAAACCTGGTGCCGCGCCAGTTCTCGGTTCTGACGAATACACCTATGAGTGGAGTGACGCAACTTGGAAGTTTGCTAGCCAAGCCAACCTCGATAAGTTTGCAGCCAATCCAGAAAAATATGCGCCGCAATATGGGGGATACTGCGCCAAAGCGGCTAGCGATGGCGTTCTGGCATCCGTTGTACCCACTTCCTGGAAAATCGTTGAAGGCAAGCTTTACCTGAACTACAGTGCCTTAGCTCAACAGGAATGGGAAGAGGACGTTCCCGGTAAAATCGCCAAAGCGGATGCTCTGTGGCCCGGATTGCTCAATAACGATGTGGTTTATGAGTAATGGGCTGATGAATTCCGGTCTGAATTAAATCCGTTTTATGTCATTGCGATCGCAAATTGTGACGAGTTCGAGATTTGCGATCGCAACCCTATTTTCTGTCCGGAAAATCAGAGAGCGTCTAGTGCGTCTACCGCAGCCTCTATAGCCAAACTGACATGAGTCCAGTGGGTACCGCCCTGGCAAAAAACGATGTAAGGCTCTCGTAGCGGACCATCAGCAGAAAATTCGGACGTACTGCCGTCAATAAAAGTCCCGCCCGCCATCACTAAGGGCGTTTCGTAACCGGGCATAGATGCTGGAACTGGATCTAAATAGGAGCCCACAGGTGAAAACTGTTGAATCGAACGACAAAAGGCCACTAATTTTTCTGGCGTACCGAGCTTGACTGCTTGGATAATGTCTCGACGAGCGGCTGCCGGTTTGGGGTTCACTGGATACCCTAAATCTGCCAATACATGAGCGGCCAAATGGCTCCCTTTTTTGGCTTCGCCGACCATTTGCGGCGCGAGAAATAAGCCTTGAAACAATAACCGATTTTGCTCAAAAGTTGCGCCCCCTTCCCGACCGATCCCCGGTGCTGTTAAGCGGCAGCATGCTTTTTCCACCAGTGCTTCGCGGCCCGCCACATATCCCCCCGCCGTGACAATAGTGCCGCCAGGATTTTTGATTAAAGAGCCCGCCATGATATCCACGCCAACCGCTGTAGGCTCCTGGGTTTCAATAAATTCCCCATAGCAGTTATCCACAAAGCAGATCGTCTCCGGATTCTGACGTTTGATGATGTCTACAATCCGACCGATCTCTGCCACACTTAAGCTCTGCCGCCAAGAGTAGCCACAGGATCGCTGAATCAAAACCATCCGCGTATCAGGTTTAATCGCAGTTTCGAGACCGGACCAATCCAAGCTGCCCGAGGGCGTGAGCGCCAATTCTCGATAGCGAACGCCAAACTCAGCCAAAGAACCTTGATCGGTTCCCCGCAAACCAATCACTTCTTCCAAGGTGTCGTAGGGATGACCGGCTACTGCCAACAGCTCATCTCCGGGACGCAAAATACCAAACAAAGCGCAGGCGATCGCATGGGTCCCAGAAACGAATTGCACCCGAACAGCCGCCGCTTCAGCACCCATAACATCAGCGAAAACGGAATCTAAGACTTGTCGTCCCAAGTCATCATGACCATAACCACTGACGCTAGCAAAGTGTTGAGGACCCACCCGGTGGGAACGGAACGCTGTCAGCACTTTACCGAGGTTTTCCTTGACCTGGCCGTCGATTTCATAAAAGATGGGGACTAGTATTTTCTCCGCTGCCCTGAGAAGCTGTCGCGAACGATTCATCGTGCCAAAATCCTCAAAAACTTTAAAATACTGATTGGCATCTCAAGGGTAAGTAGAAATTCTGATTTTTGAGTTTTCATCACCGGCTGCTCCGGCAGTTTCATAACCTTCCGTTATTCATAAATCCTGCATGACTGTAGCAACAACATCACAACGCAAAAAAGATTGGTTGGTGATCGCCTATCTCGGGGTCATCCACCTTGTCGCACTGCTTGCGATTTTTCCGCAATTCTTTTCCTGGAGCGCCGTTGGTGTTGCACTGTTTCTCCACTGGGTTACGGGCTGCCTGGGCATTACGCTCGGTTTTCATCGGCTAGTTGCCCATCGTAGTTTCAAAGCGCCTAAATGGCTGGAATATTTTTTGGTTTTTTGCGGGACTTTATCCTGCGAAGGCAGTGCCATTGACTGGATTGGCTTGCACCGTATTCATCACCAGTTTTCCGACGAACTGCCCGATCCCCACAACTCTAAAGAAGGTTTCATTTGGAGTCATATCGGTTGGATGGTCCACGATATGCCCGCTAAAGAACAGGTTAAAAAATACACGGCAGATATTTACGACGATCCTGTTTACAATTTCTTATCGACTTACTTTATTCCTATCCAAGTAGCACTGGGCTTTGTCTTGTTTTCTATTGGTGGCTGGCCTTGGGTTATTTGGGGGATTTTTGTGCGGCTTGTTGCTGTTTTCCATTGCACTTGGCTGGTCAACAGCGCTACTCATTTTTTTGGCTACGTGACTCATGAATCCGGTGATGGGTCTCGTAATTGCTGGTGGGTTGCGGCTCTCAGTTACGGCGAGGGCTGGCATAACAATCACCATGCATTTCAATACTCAGCCCGTCATGGCTGGAAATGGTGGGAAATTGATGCGACTTACATGGTGATCCGTTGCCTGCAGGTGCTAGGCTTAGCGACCAGCATCAAGCTGCCGAAGAAACTAGAAAAGGTGAATCAGACCAATTGAATTTGATCTCGGGGATTTTCCCGGATGAATACTTTTTGGGAATAATCCGATTTAACCCCGTATTTTGCTGCGGGGTATTTTTTTTTCGCGATTAATCTCGCTATCCTATTGATTAATCTTTCAGGACTCAGTTGAGATGGTTTTGACCGCCGATTCCCGAACTCATTCTGCGATCACCTATCCTCGGAGCTGGTTTCGCATTGCTCGACACGATGAACTGCCGAAACCAGGAGTCTTGCCGCTGCGCTATTTTGACCAAGATTTAGTTTTATCCCGTCTGGAAGATGGATCTTTGCGACTCTTTGAGGCCCATTGTCCCCATCTCGGGGCTCACCTCGGCTACGGCGGTCGGATTGAGGGAGAAACCTTACGCTGTCCTTATCATGGCTGGCTTTTTGACGGCAGCGGAACCTGTGTGGGCATCCCCTACAGCGACAAAAAAGTCCCTAAAGTCAAGCTCAAGTCGTTTCCAGTCCGAGAAATTAACGGACTCATCTTGATGTATTTTGATGGGCATGGGCGGTCTCCCCAATGGGAAATTCCGGTGGTTTCTGAGTTGACGAACGGGCAGTGGACGCCTCTCAAGAGCGTTCGTCGATGGCAAGTAAAAACGACTCTCAACGACTATTTCAGTAACAGCGTCGATGTCGCCCATTTGGCCAATTTGCACAGTCAGACTTTTGAGTCGGCGACCAGTCACGGTATTCGATGTAATGGTCCCGTATTAGTTCACCGTATGGATCAGGTATATAACCTTTCCAGCCTCTTTGCCGGGAGACTCATGTCTCGGGCTGATGGAGGGGCTGAAACTTCCTACTACGGAACCGGTTACGACGTCACTTTTTATTGGACACAAAGTCGGCCGAAGTTGGAAATGATGACCATTTTTACGGGGACTCCGATTGATCCAGACACTCTCGACATCGAAATTTACTACAGCGTGAAAAAAGCGCTCGGTCCCTTTAACGGCCTGTTTGCGCACCTACTCAAAAGTGATGTGGCGGAAACGTTTGAACAGGATATTCCTATCTTGGAAAACAAGACCAATTTGCCTCGACCGATCTTTTTTGAAGAGGATGGTCCCATTCGTCAGAGTTTGCGCTGGGCAGAGCAATTTTACGAGGCTTAGCGATGGGCGAGTTCAGAGATTTTAATTAGCATAAATAAGCTAAGTACTGTGATTGAGGGCGAACGCCTCAGGATGGCGAGATGGCGGCCAATCAGGATCAACTGCACCCCCAAGCCAAAAAGGATCGCCAGTTGATTAATCAGCTGTTAAGTGAGCCCGTCAATAACCGTAGCTTGCTGGATTTAGCACGCCTGCGCATCCGCTATCAAAATTTTCCCGGTGCTCGCGATATTCAGCGAGATCTTGATCTGCTGCTCAAGCAATGGCGCATTACTGAAGAGCAACTGTTTGCTCGCACCCGCCAACTCTACACTGCCGGACAAGGCTATCAGCCTCGCCAAAATAGCGAGCCATCCCAAGATTGGAGTTAGTAGATGCCGACAATCTGGAACTCGCAAGTTTGACTGAGAGAATGCTCACGCGTTGTTACAATTGTTAACGGAAACCAGCGATCCGTTTGCGGATGGTTGTACGCAGAGGTAGCAATGAGTTTGGCCACGGTAAGATCGTCCTCCGCCCCGATGACAACGTCAGATGTATCTGCTGAGGTTGTTCGGGGTTCATTGGCTGTCGATGAGAGTTGGCGCTATAACCCTACAACTATTGTCGAAACCTATCGGCGTCAACCGTTTGCGGTCTTGATTCGGTTGCTGAGTATTGTTTGGCCATTCATTGGGTTCTATTTGGGAATTCGCTGGGACGAGCTAACAAACCGAGTAGAAAAAAATGCCGCTCGGCGGGCGATCCAACTACGCGAAATTTTAACTAGGCTGGGACCCACTTACATCAAAGTCGGACAGGCACTCTCCACGCGACCTGACTTACTGTCGCCCATTTACCTGGCAGAGCTGACGAATCTTCAGGACAAATTACCCTCTTTTTCCAATGCGATCGCGTATGACTTAATCCGTCAAGAGGTTGGCTCAGATCCAGGAGACATTTACGTTGAACTGTCGCCAGATCCCATCGCGGCGGCTTCGTTGGGGCAGGTTTACAAAGGTCGCCTCAAGACGGGTGAACAAGTCGCGGTCAAAGTTCAGCGTCCCGACCTCACTCGCCGCATTTCTCTAGACATTTACATCATGCGGACCTTGGCTGCCTGGTTGATGGCCAATGTGTCTCGCATTCGCTCGAATTTAGTTGCGATCACAGATGAATTGGCAGAGCGGATTTTCGAAGAGCTCAATTACGAGCAAGAGGCTCGGAATGCCGAGCGTTTTCAGCAGCTATACGGGTCGATGAAAGAAATTTATGTCCCGAAAATCTATTGGTCTTATACCGGTCGGCGCGTCCTGACCATGGAATGGATTGACGGAACTAAGTTGACTGATATTGAAAAAATTGAAGCGCAAAATATTGACGCGACCTATCTTGTCGAAGTGGGGGTAGAGTGCTCGCTCCGTCAGCTCTTGGAGCACGGTTTTTTTCATGCCGACCCGCATCCAGGGAACTTGCTAGCGATGGCTGATGGCCGTTTAGCTTATCTCGACTTTGGCATGATGAGCACCATTAAGCCCTACCAGCGCTATGGTCTAATCGAAGCGATTGTGCATTTGGTTAATCGTGACTATGAAGCGTTGGGTGACGACTATATCAAGCTCGACTTTTTGACGCCGGATACTGATTTGACGCCAATTATTCCAGCGCTGGCCAATGTCTTTAATAATGCCCTGGGCGCCAGCGTTGCGGAACTAAATTTCAAAAGCATCACGGATCAAATGTCAGCCATGATGTATGAATTTCCCTTTTCCGTGCCGGCTTACTATGCCCTAATTATTCGCTCTATGGTCACTCTGGAAGGAATTGCGATCAATATTGATCCTGAGTTTAAAGTACTCAGCAAAGCCTATCCTTACGTGGCGAAGCGTCTACTCACTGATCCTGCTCCTGAATTACGCGCTTCTTTGCGAGACTTACTGTTCAAAGACGGTAGCTTCCGCTGGAATCGTCTGGAAAATCTGCTCAAGAATGCGAAAGGAAGTCAAGATTACGATTTCGAGAAAGTACTCGATCAAACTTTGAGCTATCTATTCTCTGAGCGCGGTGGCTTTATTCGCGAAAAGATTGTGAACGAGATTGTGAATGCAATCGATCTCTTCAGTCGCCGTAGTTTGTACAACCTGTCTAGTTCGTTTCGACAACAGTTTGGCTTAGCGTTGAACGAGATGCCCGCCGATTTGCAAGCGAATTCTGAAAATTTGGCGCATTTACAAAATATTTGGGAGATCCTTCAGCAAACGTCTGGCTTTAATCCCCAAGTATTTTTAACGGTTGTGCCTCAACTCATTGCCCGTGAAGAAACCCAAACGATGAGTCGTCAGATTGCGGAGCGCTTTGCGCAAAAGGTTACAGCTCGCTTAGTGCGCCAGACTCTTTTGTCTTTGGACTCTGTTCCTGCCGTTTCTGCTGGCGGCAAGGCTTAAGTGGCTCCTTGATTCGTGGAGACTCGTCAGACTGGCTCAAAATGGGTTCGATATCTAAGGGAAAGGGGACGGCGGCTATCTAGGAACGCTCTAACTTTAGTAACTGCCTTACTCCTGGCTGTCAGCGGCGGGCTAATCTCTTCCTTGGTTTTTCCGAACGATCGCCCCCAGGGTAATTTCACGTTTGTGATCGCAGAAAATTTTGAGCCTTTACCCACGAATGCTCAGGAGGCAAAAAAGGCTGAGCCGCTACTCGTCGAGAGACAGGATTCGAATCCTCCAACTCCTCAATATGGGGCGCAAAAGTGGCGAGTAGCCCGCGATCTCACCCAAGAGCAAGCTCGCCGAAAAGTCGGATTTAGCTATCTATTGCTAGTTTTTTTTATCACCTTGGGACCGATCAAGGTCATTCCCGTTTTCGTCAATCTCACTGAATGCGCGACTCCTGCT
>JBCDHF010000239.1:0-7310 GCA_038750375.1 Cyanobacteria bacterium P01_H01_bin.15 | reverse complement strand
GGGCTGTGGAGAGGGGAAATCTTCCGCAAAAAAAACCTTGTTTTCCTTATTCTGACGTCCCATGACCTCCGGTGTCTCCTACTACATCGTTCAAACTGATGACTAAATCTGCGCTATTCTAGCTTTACCTAAATCTGAATAACCTCAAGATTCAGTCTTTTGGGGTCCCTTCGATACCCAAAAAATTGCAATCGTCCGTCGCATTGGATTGATTCGTAGCAGGCGATGTAGACCTCAATAAACGATTACAACAGAAAGATAATCTTAGAGCGTAACCTTCTCTGGAGGTTCTTGAGTATAGTCTTGGGTAATTTGAGTACTCAGTATGCGTAATGCTTCGCTAAATTGAGGATCTTGAGTCGTACCAATTAACGTGCGATCATCGCGCAACTGTTCTCGATCCGTTTCTGTTAATTCAAACACGATGTCCGGCTCAATACCCTCTTTATTAATATCCCGTCCATTCGGCGTTAAATATTTCGCGACGGTAACGGCAATTCCAGATCCATCTCCCAAATTTCGAACTGATTGAACCAAACCCTTTCCAAAGGTTTTTGTTCCTACGAGAGTTGCGCGTTGATTGTCCTGTAATGCACCAGAAAGAATTTCACTGGCGCTAGCAGAACCGCCATCAACCAAAATCACCAACGGTTTATCCGTGAGAGCTTTTCGGTTTGCTTTCTGACGCTCTACAGTTCCTAGGCGGTTAACAGTAGATACGATTAATCCTTGATCAATCCACATTCGAGCAATTTCAACACTGGCAAATAATAAGCCACCCGGATTGGACCGTAAATCTAAGACATATCCGACAATGTCTTTGTCTTCATATTCACCAATAATTTCACGCATCTCCTCTGCCGCCTGGGCGCTAAATTGCTTCAGGCGAATATAGCCGACTTCCCCCAATGGAGACGTCTCAATGCGAGCTTCTACGGGATGAATTTCAATTAGAGCCCGAACAATCGGAAATGTTAGGTACTCTTCTCCGCGCCGAATAGTGAGCGTCACTTGCGTTCCCGGCTTGCCTCGGATTAACTGGACCGCATCGTTGACGTCCATACCCAATGTGTCCGTCTCATCAATTTTTGTAATGATATCTTTCGCAACCACCCCCGCTTCAAAAGCGGGGGTATCCTCGATGGGAGAAATTACGATAAGGCGATCGCTTTCTTCATCCTTAGTGATCTGAATTCCGACCCCCGTCAATTCACCGGAAGTGTCAATTTGCATATTTTTGAACTCTTCCGGATCCATGAAGCGAGTGTAGGGATCTTCGAGCTGTTCTAGCATCTCTCGAATCGCATCATAAGCCTGCTCTTTATTCTCGTAATCCCGATCCAAATAATCTGAGCGGACAGCCCGCCAATCGACCTGATTGAAAGTGGCGTCCACATATTGACGATCGATAATTTGCCAAACTTCATCGACAAGTTCTTTTGGACTTTCTCGAAAAAAGGCCTGCCCCTGGGAGAAATGAACGCCCGCCGAGGTAACGCCAACAGTGGTTAACACAACGGCAGTAGCGCCTAATACCAATCCTCGCTTAGTGACGCTCATAATTTAAATAAAAAATAGGTAGTGAGGGAACAAAGGGAACTAAGTTAGGCTCACTCTAACACAGAAAAAAATGGGCTTTGGATTATTGGGGAATACATCCCAAAACCCAGAAAATCCCATAATTATGTCTAGTTATTTCGACTGCCAGCACGTTTTTTTTAATTAATCGAGTTGGTAAGCATTATGAGTATTTCTCTGAATTCACCCACCAAGCTTTGATGACTTCGGCTTCTTCTGTTCCGAGTGCAACTATTTACGAACTAACTCAGCGTCGCCGGCAGCGCCAATCCAAACGCCAATATCAACGCCTGTTATCCCTTTGGCGGACTATATTTGCGTTAGGGATAGTCACAGGTTTGACCTGGATTTTGACGTCTAAATCCTGGCAACTCTCCGAGCCAGAGCAAGTTTTGATCGAGGGCAACCATTACTTAAGTGAATCTGAATTACGTCAGCTGCTCCCGTTATCTTTTCCTCAGCCATTACTTCCTTTATCGCCGAATCGCTTGGCTCAAGAGGTTGAATCCATCGCGCCGCTCACAATAACTCGCATTGAGCGGCAAATATCACCCCCTCGTTTATATATGTCAGTGGAGGATCGTCCTCCCGTAGCCACCGTGCTAGATCCGCTTTCTCAGCAAAAAGTGGGCTATCTCGATGCGCAAGGGCTGTTGTTGCCCAAGACTGTTTACCAATCTCTGCCCGATAATTACGCAATCCCTTCTCTAACCGTTGTAGGGTACACGCCTCAAAAGCGCGAATATTGGCAAACCTTGTATCCGCTAATCAAGGACTCACCTGTTCCCATCTTGCAAGTGAACTGGGATGATCCCCGCCAACTAACTTTGAATACAGAGTTAGGGGTCGTTCGTTTGGGCTCTGGGGGAAACGTTTGGCTGCCTCGACAACTTGCAACTTTAGCTCGACTAAAAAATCTCCCTGAGCGGGTGTTTGGGGAAATTTTATACATCGACCTCAGCGATCCTGGGCAGCCGGAAGTCAGAGTTATCGAGTCGGATGCAGGCAAGCCGTAAGGTTTTTTTTCGCGCCGATAGTGCCCTGAAACGATATTTTTGCCACTGTCCAATGAGTAAAAGTGCAATAGCTAGACTTATGCATTCCCTAATGATTTCGACTTGAGACAAAAGCGTCGCTCTTGAGCCAAGTTATTGAGCTATGACCCTATTTGGCAAATGTGTCTTTTGATCCTGTTTCTGTTTGCGATCGCAAACTTATTTTGACTCAACCACAACTTAGTCAAAATCGGAAAAAATTTTTAGACGCCTTCCCATCAAATAAGGTTCCCGCACACTTGAAAATAATCAACGAGTCTAATATTGGAGGTTTTTTCTGCGATTTTAGTCAGATCTTTGGCTGTTTAATCTCGTGGCTGTTATCAAAATCTTTAACAGAATCTTGAGTCGTTTTTGATAGAAACTATCAGCTGATTTTGCCAAATATTAAGATACTTTTAACAAAGGATGATCATTCCCTATAATCTGTGCAACTATTTGCACAAGGGGAACATTATATGGATATTGTGCTTCCGCTAATGCTCCGATCTTCGCGCTCCTAATTTAACTCTCACACATTAATGCTTATGAATACTAGTAACCAATTAAGTGCTATGAATGGCGGCGGATCTGTAGAAGCCTTGGCAAACAATGGGGTTAAAGATGTCATGTCCAATAACTTCACGGCGGATGCTGCGCTGAATAATTTGGCAGCAGATGAACTGGAAATTGTTCCCAGCAATATTGCTCGCATTAAAGTTGTCGGCGTTGGTGGTGGCGGGGGCAATGCGGTTAATCGCATGGTGGCAGCTCAAATTGGCGGTGTTGAATTTTGGGAATTAAATACTGATGCTCAGACCTTATTTCAATCCACCGTTAGCAATCGCTTACAAATTGGGAAAAAAATTACCCGTGGATTGGGTGCCGGTGGAAATCCCTCCATTGGGCAAAAAGCTGCAGAGGAATCTCGGGATGAATTAGCGTCGATCCTTGAAGGAACCGATTTAGTTTTTATTACGGCTGGCATGGGTGGTGGTACTGGAACAGGCGCCGCTCCCATCGTGGCGGAAGTCGCCAAGGAAATGGGCTGTCTAACCGTTGGGGTGGTAACTCGTCCCTTTACATTCGAAGGCCGACGTCGCATGAGCCAAGCTGAAGAAGGGGTCAGTGCCTTGCAAAGCCGTGTGGATACATTGATCGTAATTCCGAATAATCAATTGCTGTCCGTTATCGAACCGGAGACCCCCGTTCAAGACGCATTTCGAAAAGCCGACGATATTTTACGGCAAGGTGTACAAGGAATTTCCGACATTATTACAATCCCTGGTCTCGTAAATGTCGATTTTGCTGATGTTCGGGCAGTGATGGCTGATGCTGGCTCAGCTTTAATGGGAATTGGGATTGGGACCGGTAAATCCAGGGCGAGGGAGGGGGCTATTCAGGCGATATCATCCCCGCTGCTGGAGTCGTCAATTGAGGGGGCAAAAGGGGTTGTAATTAATATTACAGGCGGCAAAGATCTTACGCTTCATGAAGTAAATGCAGCTGCTGAAAGTATTTACGAAGTGGTAGATACGGACGCCAACATTATTTTTGGTGCCGTCATTGATGAGCGTTTACAGGGAGAGCTGCGGGTCACTGTGATTGCCACAGGTTTTAATGGATCCGTGGGCAAAAAAGCCAAAACTCCCACAGCAGCGGCCAAGAGTGTCGTGATGCCGCCTCAGCCTCGTCAGGTGGTGACTCCGATTATTAAAGCGCCAGAACCCACGCCTATTCAGAACGCTTCTGAACCCGCGCTCGATATTCCGGAATTTCTACAACGTCGTCGGGCAGCGATGAGTACATCGGAGCAGTAGCAAAAATCTGTCTCACGCCATGTGTGATTGCAAAATTTGAGTTTGGGGATTTGTTGGGATCAAATAACGCGCTGTTTACGACAGTTTTAACTATTGCCGGTTCTGATAGTGGAGGCGGCGCAGGAATTCAAGCGGATTTAAAAACGTTTGCTTTTCATTGTGTACATGGAGCAAGCGCATTAACTTGTTTAACGGCTCAAAATACGACCCAGGTCATTCAAGTTGAGCCTGTCGCACCGGCTTTTTTACAGGCGCAAATTCACGCGGTAGTTGATGATTTGTCAGTGCAAGCCATTAAAACCGGCATGCTTTATTCGGCAGAGCTGATGGGAGTTGTCGTCGAGAGTTTAGCGCCTTTATCCAATATTCCTTTGGTTGTAGATCCGGTTATGGTGACTCGGACTGGAGTTTCTTTGATGGATCAGTCTGCGATCGCAACGATGCGAGATAACGTTTTGCCGCTAGCTTCAATTGCAACCCCAAATCGCTATGAAGCCACTTTACTCAGTGGGATAGAAATAGTCGATGAAGCAACCGTCGTGAAAGCAGCTCAAATTATTCAGAAACAGGGACCCTCTTCCGTACTGATCAAAGGCGGGGGGTTTAAGGGTGCTCTGCAAGCTGTTGATTACTGGTTTAATCCACAGACAGGAGGACAATGGCTAACTACGGAGATGGTGAATACGCCAAACACCCACGGCACTGGCTGTACTTTATCCGCAGCCATTGCAGCGAATTTGGCGCTGGGCCAAACACCGCTCAATGCCGTCAGAGAGGCTAAAACCTACGTCACAGACGCATTAAAACACGGACTTATTGTTGGGCGAGGTCCTGGCCCAGTTGGGCATTTTTATCCATTACTGTGAGCATTGTTTACAGAATTACTTTTCTGTTACTCATCTTAGTCACAGGATTTATTGTGATTGTATTTCTGCGTCTAGAATATACTGCATCTAGATGTCTCTAGAATTGCCCAGAGCCTTTTCCCTGTCTTGCTTTGCTTCCTCAGTCGCTTTTTTTTGTGCCACATAGAATCCGACAGTGGGGAACCTGAAAGTGCATAAGTAGCTCAGAGCATAAAGTCCATAGGGACAGAGGGAAAACGATTTAGCCAGCTATTTTTGGCTTAGATAAATATGCGCGAATGGAAACTCTTCATCCAAAAAGCTGGACAAGATACTTGGCGAAACATCGCTGATACTTCTTTAACAATTTCAGCCGGACGATACCGACTATTCGCTCAGACTCATCGACCTGTGAGCAGTTTAGAAATACTGGTTGAATATCGGGACCCCAACACTTCTACCTTGCCGCGCAAACAACGGTATTCTCGCCAAACCAATCAAGATGGTCGAGTGGTTATTTTTCCGTTTAATGAATTGCAGCCAGGTTCATGGCGGCTCAGCTGTCTGTCTTCTGCAATTTTTGGAGTAGAGAAGACTCGCAGTTTAATGATTAATGTTCAGGCGGCCCCCGTCAACTCTTCGGAGCCGCTGTTAATTGAAACAGAAGAGCGTCCGTTGACGCCGTCGCTATCATTGCCTACAGCCTGGAAAATCAACTTAGCGCGCCAGGCATTTACACAATTCCCCGAGTTACCTGTTGTGGTTACCGGAGAACTCTGTCCCCCTGCACACCTCGAATCTACTCAATCAAACGTTGCTCAACTACATTTTCAGCTTCACCATGCCATTACCGGAGAGTGTGTGGCTGATGAAGTCCAGCCTGTGTTGCTGTCTACATCATCGTTAAAGTTTCAACAACAATTTTCATTGCCGGAGCAAACCGCTAATCACCGTTGGCTCGGGGAAGTTGCGTTGAAGTCCGGAGGGCAGATTCTCGTCCAAAGCACTTTTACCGTCCTGACACAATCAACAGATGCGCGTTCTAACCTGGCAACGAACTTAGTGTCTGAAGACAGAAGGAAACGACTTGATCTGTTTGATCCGTCATTGATCAAGACTCCCAGAAATATAGTTCGACCCGCGTTGGGGTCAATCCTGCCGCCGAAGGTATCCTCCAAAAAAGGGCTGCAAACTTCAATCCAACTGCCCAAAATCACTCACCCTGTTCGTGGGCGGGTCCCTCAAACCAGACAAGAGATTGCATTGAGCCGAGCATTTGCCGCCTTAAATGTACGCGATCGCTTCCTAAATCGTTTGAATTACTACGCTCAGGAACCTGCCAACAGTGAATCGGTTGGTTGAAGCTCAACTTCATACATCATAAAACTAACCTCTCGATCGCATATTGGTCAAAAAAACCAGAAAACCCGCAGATGCGGGCAAATAGCATTGCGTATTCGTGAGTACAGTTAATCTAGACAGTAACACCTCGATATTTGAGAGAGACTTTTCGGCGAGGTGTGACCAGCATAGATTGTTTGAGGAAAGTTAAAACGCCACGATACTTAGTTTGAACAGTTTTAACTTCAATGTAAGAGTGATTAATGCGTTGGTTGTACTTTTGTCCACGATATTTCATGATTTCCGCCTCCGAAAAATGACTGATTGAGAGCTAGAGGCGCGTTCCTTCAGGACTTTGTCCTTACTTCCGTCTCCAATCAAACGAGAGATGAACGACGAGTATTGAACACTGAAAAAGCAGTAAAACGACGTCTACTCAGCTAAAGTGAGACACCACGATACTTGAGTGTAATATTTCGTCGAGGCGGTGTAATCGTCGCTTGATGGACCGAAGTCCCCACGCCACGATAAACACCATTAATACTCTTCACGTCCAAATTGAACTGATGGCTCGTTTTGGTATATTCTTGGCCGCGATACTTCATTGCCTTCGCCTCCTAGTAGTTGCAGTGTAAATAGAGAGGCGCGTTCCTTCAGGTAAATCCCTACTTCCGTCTCCAACAAAACTGGAG
>JBCDHF010000238.1:0-7424 GCA_038750375.1 Cyanobacteria bacterium P01_H01_bin.15 | reverse complement strand
GCTGTGGCGGCGGCCCGTCCGCGCGCCCCGGTGTCGCCCCGCCCCCGCTCGAGCGCACGCGCGCGCGTGGCGCTGACCTGACGCGGCGGGCGCACACGTGCGTTCGAATCCGATGGCGTGAGACCGATCGGGGGAACCAACCTACGCGCGCATGACGAAGTCCAACGAACGCGTTCTGGTCAACCAACTCGGCAGCTCCGTCGGAGGGGCGCTGCGGTCGAGGACTGATTGTCCACCCACTGCAATGCAAATGCACAGCACTCTGATTGCATGCGCTGCATCCGCATCCGATGCGTGCGCTGCATTGGCAATGTCCAATGCGGAGCGGCGTGGATGTGACGGGATGTTGCAGCGCGCTGCTGCTGCTGCTCCCGCTCAATTTGCGGCGAGTAACGGCTGCGTCCCCCCCGTGCACCCTGCGATGCTCGCGCTCCAGTGCGCCGGCGTGCGCGAGGGAGGAAGACGGGAGGGAGCGGGGGGGCAGACCAGCGGCCCGAGGCGGGGTTCGGGTCCGAAGGCGTGGGCGGGCGGGCGACGGGGGGGGGCAGCGTCAACGCTACCGTCCTATTACCTTGCCCCAAGATTTCTCTGATGAGGAGATGTTTCGGGACTGGCAGCTATCCACTGAAGATTGTCATGAGCTAAAGAAATTCCAAAAGCGGTTTCGGCTACATCTGGCGATTCAAATCTGCGCAGTCCGTTTGTATGGCCGATTGCTCTCAAGAGTTCATGACCTCTCCCCTCGAATTGCCAGTCATCTGCGCAAACAGTTGGACTTACCGCCTGCTCTCAAAATTCAAACTCCAGAAAGAAAGAAAACTTATTTTGAACAGCTCCGAAACATCCTAGAATATCTAGGCTTCAAGCGCTTTGATGAATCCACTCAACAGGATTTAAATGCTTGGTTGCATTGCCAGGCACAACAGAATTGCCTGCCAGAAGAACTTTTTGAGCAAGCAGAAATCTATCTTTTTGGGAAACGAGTCCTTTTACCAGGTCCCTCAGTAATAGAACGGCTCGTTATTCGAGTTTGCTCAGAGGTGAACCTCCAGCTCTTTGAATCGGTATTCCAGCAACTCTCCTCTGAACACCTTCAGGCGATTGAGCAGATTTTATCAATTCCCGAGGCGGAGCAGCGCTCCTACTTCTCACGCCTCAAAGACTATCCCCCTGCTGCGACTATCTCCACGATTCAAACCTATCTACATCGATACAAAACGGTTGTCGAGACAGGCATTGATAAGGGTCACTTTCCGATGCTGACATCGGCATTCCTAGGCTATTTTTTCAAGCAGGTAAAGCGCTACAACGCGGCTGACTTGAAGCGATTTAACAAACACAAGCGATATGCCTTAATGGTGTGCTTTCTGTTAGAGACACGGAAAATTCTGTTGGATCATCTCGTGACAATGCATGATCAATACATGTTGAGTTTATCTCGTCGACTGACGCATCGTTATGAGATGAAGCACCGTGAATTCCGGAAGCGTCAGAAAAAGGCTGTTGATGTTGTGTTGGAAACCAATACAATTCTGTTAGAGTAGCTGAAAGTCCAGCCACTTACTCAAGCCGATCTTTGGGAACGGGTGGATGAAACTCAGCTCCGAAGCTCGTTAGCCGACTTACAAGAGTTTAAGCGACTAGAGGAACGGGGCTATGCAGACCTACTCCTAGATGCGTATCCAGCCTTACGCAAATATTTTGCTGAGTTCATTCAACTCCCTTTTGCTGCCGCTCCGGGCAGTGAGATGCTCTTGAACGCGATTGAGATAATACGTCAGCTTGACGCCGGGCAAATCAAGCGCTTACCATCCAACGCACCGACTAACTTTGTTCCTAAGAGCTTACGCACATTACTTCGTAAGACAAAGGGAAGGCTCAATCGAAATGCCTGGGAAATGGGGATTGCTTTTGCCCTCAAGGATGCTTTTAGGTCCGGCGATCTGTATTTGCCTCAAAGTAAACATCATATTTCATTCTGGGATTTGACCTTAAGTGAAACTGTATTAGATGAACGACTAGAACAACCTACTCAGCAAGAGGTTAAGGCTGTTCTTACTGAAGATTTTCAGAGTTCTATCAAGTTGGCACAAAACCGATTTCTACAGGATTCCTTTGCTCAGATTGAGGATAATAAACTTAAGCTCAGTCGCTATGCGAAGATGCGGGTCTCTCCTGAGGTTAATACGTTACAGCGAGTGATAAATGGGCGGTTACCGTTGATTCGTATTGAGCGACTGCTCATTGAAGTAGATAAGCAGACCCGGTTTAGTCACCACTTCAAAGCAGCTTCTGGACATTCATCCCTGCCTCAACTGTTCTACAAAACTCTGTTGGCTGCATTGATTGCTGAAGCCACTAACTTAGGGATTGTGGCGATGAGTGCCAGTGTTGAAGGGGTTACAGTGGATATGCTGCGAGTGATTTTGCAGAACTATGTTCGGGAAGAAACCCTGATTGCTGCGAGTGCTGAAATTGTCAATCAGCATCATTCATTTCCACTAGTTTCTGTACATGGGACGGGAGAGCTCTCATCTTCGGATGCTCAGCGTTTTGGCATTCGTGCCAGTAGTTTGCTGGCGTCCTACTATCCTCGTTACTATGGCTATTACGAAAAGGCAGTTGGTATCTATACCCATGTTTCAGACCAGTATTCGGTCTTCAGTACCAAGGTGATCTCCTGCAGCCCTCGGGAAGCCCTCTACGTTTTAGATGGTCTTCTGGAGAATAATACAGTTTTGCCGGTTCGGTCCCACACCACAGACACTCATGGCTATACGGAGATTTTATTTGCACTCTGCCACCTATTGGGCTTCTACTTTATGCCCCGCATCAAAGATCTGAAAGACCAGCAGCTTTACCGAATCGATAAGAGTGAGGATTATGGGGTGTTTACGCCGTTACTTGATAAGACAGCAGATCTTAGTTTGATAGAGGAGCAGTGGGAGGAAATGTTGAAGGTAGCGCTCTCGCTGAAGCAGCGCTCAGCTCCAGCCCATGTCGTGCTTGAGCGATTGACCAATTCATTCCCGTCTGATCGCCTTTCCAAGGCTTTTACCCATTTTGGGCGGATTCTCAAAACGCAGTATATCCTACGCTACATCACAGATAAAGAGCTCAGACAGACGATACAGCTCCAGCTCAATAAGGGCGAGTATCGCCATAGACTCCCTCGTCGCATTTTCTTTGCTGACCAGGGGGAGTTCTCGACAGGAGACTATGAAGAGATGATGAATAAGGCGAGCTGCTTGAGTTTGGTTTCCAATGCCATTCTTTACTGGAATACGCTCAAAATTACGGACATCGTTGCCCAGCTACGTTCTCAAGGTGAAGAGATTAGTGATGAGACACTATCCCATATCTCTTTGCTGCCGTTTAGACACGTCATACCTCATGGGGCTTATTTTACAGCCGAGCTCTAGAACACTGATTCTAGCGTTGGATTTTCTTAAAAAGGTCAATCCCTGAAACTACCTCTATACAAGGCTTTCAAGCGATAAATTTTCCATAACCGCCACTTTCTGTTCAAATGCGCCCGCTGGTCCAAATATTCAAAAATATATTCTTTTAATATTTACAATGCGTGCATTCTGAACTAAGGCGAGATTGCCAATTAATTCGGCTTAATTTGATTCTCGTCTTTTTTCTAAAGCACCTCAACTAAGAGTATTTTCATTAAGCTGCACGTCTAAAAACATAAAATTTTGTCAGTGCAAAATTATGCGCTCAAGAAATTGCAAAAGTATGTAGAGATGTAATTATGGACGTTTGAATGCCCTCTTTTCTTTAAAGCACCTCAATCAAGAACAATTTCATTGGCCACACGTCTAAAAACATAAAATTTTGTCAGTGCAAAATTATGCGCTCAAGAAATTGCAAAAGTATGTAGGGATGTAATTATGGACATTTCAATGGCCTCTTTAAAAGGGGGCGTAGGAAAAACCACTAGTGCGGTTCACTTAGCGGCTTACTTACAGCAGATGGGACAGACCATTCTGATTGATTCAGATAAAAATGAATCAGCATTGACTTGGTCAGGGCACGGAAAGCTTCCTTTTCAAACATGCTCATTGGAGGGGGCAACTAAAGCTATTCGTAATGCTGAGCATGTGGTTATCGATACGCAAGCAAGACCGACCCCTCAAGATCTGAAAGGTATCGCAGAAGGATGCGATCTACTTATTCTTCCGGCCACCCCAAAAGCCCTTGATCTTGATGCATTACTTAAAACAACAGAAATGCTTGACTCACTGAGTGCTCGTTACAAAGTACTCCTCACCATGGTCCCTCCTCATCGTCGCCGACCCGGGACCAACACCCCAGAACCTCACCTCAAAGAGCGGCAAGCGAGGAAACTCCTAGATTCAGCCGACATTCCAACTTTCGACACCTCCATACCTAGCTACACGGCTTTTGAGCGTTGCCCACTATTAGGAGTAACAGTCCAGAACTATGACGACAAGTATTCCAAGTCCGCTTGGAACTGCTACGAGAAAGTTGGGGAGGAAATCATCAGCCATGCCTAAAGATGACCCCACAGATCTCACATCACTTCTAAACCATAGAAGGCGAGGTAAAAAGGATCTCAACACCAAAGAAAGCTCACCACCACAAAAAAACGACGAATCTGGGACAGAACAAAAAAGTGCCCGCAAAGTTGGACGGCCTAGAGGAAGACGCTCAAACCCTTCAGTTAGCTCTCTTACTCTTTTAATAGACGCGGGAGTGGTCAATGACACAAAGTACAACCTAGGACGACAAAACTTGGGGAAAGACCCTGCGGACAAAGAAAGTCTGAGTGACTTAGTGGAGGAACTCCTCAAAGATTGGCTAAAGGATCAAAACACTTAATTTGCACGTACAAAAATATATAAATACAAAAGCTCGTATTTTTTGCATTTATATCGACAAGCTTGAGTGATATTGGGCTTGTCCTAATTTTTTGCACATTCAAAATTCTAAAACTTTGAAATTATAAAATTTATTCTTATGCTTTGACGTACGCAAACTTTATTTGCACCTTGGTTTCAATTTATTAAAGTCGAGCCCACGCTGGAAATTTTCGAGCAAATGAAGGGGCTTGAAATCCAGAGGAAGGATCAAACAGTCGAATTGCGCAATTACGGAATTTCCATGCGAACGTTTTCATGTTTTTGACTGTTTATCTTTTTGAAATTTTATAATTGCAAAATTATAAAATTTTGCTCTTAATCTTGAAGCAGCTCAGTTTTGATGAATAGTTTGCAAGAAGGTCATGAATCCAATCAACAATTTGTACCTAGCTGGGCACCCTTTGGCTTTCGCTGGATTAACGGAGATCTGAGACAGGTAATAACTAAAGCGAAACGCCTGACCCTGATCGACACTCATCCACATTTCACCGGCGCTTGCCCCTTCTTAGATTTACCTTTTCGGCTCCTAAATTATGCAGTCTAAAGTAGCATGCCTTAAATCCTTTTATACCGTAGCTTTTAGCCTGAAATGAAGGATTTTATATCTATCTCGGCATGGGATGGTAACGTCATCTTCGAGAACTCAGTGTTGCGGTCACATCAGCAAAAACAGCTCGATGTTAGCGTTATCCATGGGGATGGAACCACCACCGCTGCCAAGAAAGGGAAGGGGGATTTCATAATCTAATTCTATTTTTGCGACAGAATCAAAAAAAGCTAACTTCTTTGCCAGAATTGACCTAGCTACGCAGCAGCATTATGGCGACAGAAACACGATGCCCGGATAGGTACTTCAGCGCGAGCGATCGCCTTGTCGAGTTGCAGTTTGACGTGTGACGCCTCTACAGTCTCTCCTCGATGCGTTAGGCACTCGTAGAGACCATGTAAACTCCAAACGTTTCCTGGATGTTGGCAAGCCCGACTCAACGTCGTGTCCAATCCTAGGTCTGCCCTATAAATAGCTTCTGCCTCTTTGTAATGCCCCTGCTCCAGAAGGAGTGCCCCAAGAGCATGGCGCGTGGGCTGCATCCATCCCCAAGGTTCGTCATAAGGCAAATGGTCGTCTAACTGGACCGAGCGGCGAAGATGTTCAAACGCAGCCTCATAATTTCCTTTGTGGTATTCCAATTCCCCTACAAGCATCTGCTCGGCAACTAGAAGGATGTCTCGGCAAGTATTGTTAAAAAGCATCCGAGTCTCCGGTACGCGATGCAGAGCCTCGACAAATCGTTCCCGCTCGACTTCAGCTTCATCGCGCCTACCCAGGTTGGCAAGCGCAACCGTGCGTGCGTAACGCATCATTGCGGTGGTGACAGAATACAGCTCTGCGTTATCAGGAAGGATTTGATTGAGAATGTCGTTCCACAACCCGAATCGAATCAGCACGTGTTGCTTCATGGGAACAAAGCCTTCAAACCAATCGGCCATGGGACGCAAGATTTCCTCTGGTAAAGCTTCCATGAGCTCATCCGCCGTCGCCAGCGCCACTTCCGGCTGACCCAGGAACATCGCTCCGTAAATTTTAAAATGGTAGTTGTGAAAGCGATAGAGGGAGTAAAAATTATCAGGGCCTACCCTTTTTAGGAACTTTTTATCCGCAACAATCGCCGCTTGGTTGCGGGACACCACATTGATATAGTCACCGCAAAGCACGTCAATATGCGTGGCCATGTGCAACAGATGTCCCGCATCGGGCACAAGCATGTTGAGGCGATCGCCATGTCGCAAGGCGCGTTCCGGATGGGGCGACATCTCCATGAGATGTATGTACATGTGCGCCAGCCCGGGATGCTCCCACGCGCCAGTCAACCGCTCGAACGCAGTCTCTAGAACGTCGACGGCTTCGAGAGTGTTAGCGCCTGGGGCAGGTAACCCCGATGACAAGTCCCATAACTGCCAAGGGGTTCTGTTCATAATCGCCTCAGCGAATAAGCAACAAATGTCGAGATCGTTGGGATACGCCTTAATTACGCTGCGCATTGCATCTGCATAGGCATCGTTCCACGGAGCAAAATCATCGATGGAAGGATTTTTCGGATAACGATGTGTAATTGCCTCAATCAGCGCCTTCTCAATCGGAGTCACTTTATCTTTGAGTTCGGCAGCTCGAGCGATGGCACTGTGAGCGACGGCCAACGCATCGGGCTTCTCCGCGTCTTCAAATGCTTCCCATGGCTTGTTGTAATTAGGTCCGATCGCATAAGCAATACCCCAATAGGCCATTGCACACTCGGGGTCATCCTTGAGCGCCTTCTGGAAACAAACGATCGCCTCTTCGTGGTTGTACGCGTAGGTCCAGACGAGCCCCCGGTCAAACCAACGCTGTGCGGCGGGTGATGTTGTCGTCACTGCACGTGAATAATATCCTAAATCAAAATAATCCATGCCACATTCACATTCTTTACGACTGCCCCTAGAGGTCGCCATAGACGTATTTCAAACTAACAAACGACGCTTTCAGGCTAACAGCGG
>JBCDHF010000237.1:0-7466 GCA_038750375.1 Cyanobacteria bacterium P01_H01_bin.15 | reverse complement strand
TCCGCTAATTCCTGTTGTTGCTGTGGGGTCAAAGATTGTTGCTGTTGAGTTAGTTGCCGCACAGCGACCAAACGCCGTAAAGGATTGCTATGGGTCAAGCTCAAAATCAGTCGGTCCCAGCGGGCATTGGCGCCTTGCCATTGCCGTTGAAATAGCTGATAGATTAACAATCCTAGCGTCGCCAGTGTGCCAATTCCTTGGAGAATAGCTCCGGTCGCTAACCAGCGTTGCTCTGAGTCTGACCAAATAACGGCAGCCATATACACACCCAGCGCCGCCAAGCCGCCGGTTCCGGCCGCTAGCGTTAACGGTCGGTGCGGGCTTTGCCAAAACGTTTGAGATCGCAGCTGCCAATCTGACCAATCTCTGGTCTGAACCATATAAGCGAGCATAATGGCCGCCATGCCCGCTGTTGTTGCCAAGACCAATTGCCAATGCCAAAGCAGTAGCAAACTCCATAGCAAGCCCAGCCAAATCCAAGCATTGACCTTTCTGAGCCGCTCCACGGGAATCAGCAATCTCTCATGCTTCAGAAGAGTCGCTACCACATCTCGCAGTAAATAGAGATTTTGTCTCCACCAAGAGGACATTTAGCCCACAGATAAAATTCTTCAAATGTAGATTAGCGGACAAAAGCGCCAATCTTAGGACTGCATTTTAACAGCTGTGGAAAGTCGAACGACCTGCCCGTTAACTATTGATACTTGTACCTACTAGACAAGCCCGCTCTAAGTTCGTTCCATCGAGAGCTGCGCCTTGGAGTTCTGCACAGAGTAGGCTGGCACCTGCCAGATTAGCGCCAGCCAAATTCGTTCCGCGCAAATCGGCCTCTTCCAAATTAGCCTCAGTCAAAGATGCCCCTTGCAGATCTGCTTGCGCCAAACTTGCGCCTTTAAGGTTGGCGCCCGTTAAATTTGCGCCGCGAAGATCCGCGCTGCGAAAATCGACACCTTGTAAATTAACCCCAGAGAGATTGGCTCCGCTCAAAAATGCCCCGGCCAATGAAGCCCCAGAGAGCTTGGCGCCCATCAAGTTGCTCCCTCGGAGATTACTGCCTCGTAGATCGGCTTGCGTCAAATCAGACTGCATCAAATTACAGCCCAAAAAACTTCCGCGGCTATCGCTACTTACCAACGTGACTCCTAGGAGATTGGCTCCATCCAACAACGCGCCTCGCAAATTCGCCCGGGATAAATTTGCTCCAGTTAAAGCGGCACCACTCAAATTAACGCGCTCCAAATTAGCGCCTTCCAAGTCTTCGTCTTCCAGGGAACAGCCAGCGAGCTGCTTAACATGTCCCGCTCGAATTGCTGCAATATCCATAAATACTTCTAAACAGACTCGATAAATTAATTAACTGACAGTTTGAGGCGATGCGGTTTCCGGCTCAAACAGCCAAATTCCTGAAGCCATTTTGGGCCGCTGCACTGTAATATCCATGCCCTGCTGCATTGCCATCCCTAACAGTTCAAGCGCTTCCACTAACTTAGGATCAAATGCCTGCCCCTCTAACTCCCGACACTTTTCAAGTATGCTCGCAACACTGGGCTCATTTTCCTGGCTTTGGAGGGTTAGCTGGCGTTGAAAAAAAGCGACTAGTCCTAAAATGCGCGACTCCAGAGGAATAGCATCGTGACTTAGACCATCCGGTTTCCCTGAACCATCCCAATTTTCTTGCTGATGGCTCACGATGTTGGCAACTGCCTGCAGCTGTGGCATCACTCGAAGTATGGGCGCTTTAGGTGACTCGTCTGACACGGATAGAGCTTCTTGCTGAACCGGAGATAACTTTACCGGTGCTCGAAACAGACCTTGAGAAGACCCCAATCGATGAAGTAATGCAGCTAAACGCAGTCGTTTAATTTGCCAAGCCGGTAAATCTAAAAACTGACCCATTGCTTCGCAAAGAGTCGCGACCTCTGGACCCGCCTGGCTATTAGCAATGTCGGCTTGGTCTACCAGTTGCGCCATACGCAATAGCGCTTGCAGTTTATTGGAAGCCAGATTCTCATTTAGAAATGCACAGGCATGCGCGGACGCATCAGGATGACGGTGAGACAGGTTCTGACCACTCGTTTGCAGGTATTTCATCACCCGTTCCACGACCCGGCTAACATCGTCAGGTGCCGCCGTAACTTTCGCCATCTGGTCTAACTGAAGATTTAGTTGACTAGCAAGCTCCGGATTGTAGGTACGAACATGGTTAATTGCTAACTTAATCGTTTCCTGGACGAGTTCCGGCTCAAATGTCCAAAATCCATAAAACTTACGTTCTAAATCTGCGTCAGGCGTTGTTCCCCCATAATCTTGAGGCGATAGCTCTTGACATAGAACCATCGCAGTGTAAGCCGGAGAACAAATAATTAAATGCCACTCTTGGGCAACAGGATCATCCTCGCCCAAACTTATCAGGTGAACATTTTCAGCTTGACTAGTTGGGTGCTCAGCAAATCCAGTATCCGGAGACGCCATGATTGCAATTTGGCTCGCTTTCTGCGCTAAATCTCCATAGCGATCTGCTTCTTCCAGATACCATTTTCCTTGCTGAAAGGCCGTCACAATCAAAGGCGGATAGACACTTTCCAGCACGAAATCTTCGAGAGCATGGCAAAGCGCAACCAGCGTGTTTTTGTAGTAGACCCCAAGATTCAGCGGGATTTCGGCATCCTGGTGATTCGCCGCTAGTTTCTGCAGAATGGACCCTTCAAGCATTGGATTAAATTAATCTGAGATAAGCTTGGCTAATCTTTACCGTACCTGACAATTTAAGTCCATTCACCAGAATATTCAAGGAGCGGGTGTCATCGAAGCCATCAATTTAGTTAGCAGCTGACACTAACGATTTTTGGCCCGCGAGAGGAGCCCTTAACGCTTCTTCTAATGGCGCCAGTCCTAAGCGAGCTTCTAAAGTATCCATAACTTGACGACCAAAATCATTAGGATTCTGTCTCCAGGCCTCTAAACAGACCTCTCCGAAAAATGAGCCCAGAGGCTCGGGATTCCACAGCAGTTTTTTCGCGGTCCAAGGCATTAGGCTCATGGGGTTATAGCCAGGCTTAAGAATTTCTTGCTTAAAGGCATACTGCTCTAGATGAGTGTGGGGCTGCAAACCAATAAAGAAGATAGCGGGTTCAACCTTATCGGGACCAAAAATTGCTTCTAACGCGCGATGGTAAGCCAGAGTTTGACGAATGGTTTCTAATCGCTCGTCAATGACATTAAAGGAGTAGTTGACAGAGACTGTGTCATTGAAGCCCGCAGTTTTGAGATCCTGGCAATTTTTCAGGACGGTTCTTAAGTTGTAGCCCATACGCATTTTGCGAACGAGTTCCTGAGAACCGCTAGTAATCCCAATCTCAAAATAGTTCATACCCGTTTGAACCATTAGCTCGCAAAGTTCTGGCGTTAGATTGTCAGCACGAATGTAAGCCGCCCAATGAGTATCCTTCATTCCAGAATCGAGAATCTTTTGGAGCAATTCAATGGCATCTGGAATATATTTTCGGGATGGAATAAATTGAGCGTCTGTAAACCAAAAATTGCGAATGCCTCGATCGTAGAGCTGACGCATTTCAGCCACAACTTCATCAGCTGGATTAATCCGAACCTGTTTGCCCTCTACGACGGTGTAAATGCAATAGCAGCAGTTATGCGGGCAGCCACGTTTAGTCTGTACCCCGATGTAGAAGTCATTTTCTTGGAGATAGTACTCAAATTCTGGCCAAATTTGCTGAATGTAATTGTAATTACACGCCGTTTTCTCGATGGGAGTTGGCCACTCGTGGATGAGCCTTTCGCGGGGCTGAGTCTGCCCCGCCACATAGCAGCGCTCACCGGAAAAGTCCACGCCCTGCACCAGCTTGGTCAGCAAGGCTTCACCTTCTCCCACCGAGACAATCGTGCCTGCGGGCAGTGTTGTCGCTAATTGTTCATAGAAGACACTCACCGCGCCGCCCCCTACGACCGCTTGGACATTGGCATGGTAACGCCTAGCCCGACGTAGTCCCTGGCGGATTAGTCCCAAATTTCGCCACAGCTCGCTGTAATAAGCTGTGGTGACTTTCAATCCACCCAGTGCACCCCGAAGTTTGATTAAGGGATTTTTCGCATAGTAAAACTCGAAAGCGTTCTGCAGCGGATTTCCGCCGCGACCACCAACGGGGGCATAGATTTGAATATCACGCCAGGAAAAAACCAGTAATGACGGCTTAAATTCATCAATACATCGATCCAGCGCTGAATTGAAGTCCAAAGGGGGCACTGTTCCCAAGTCAAAAATCTGCTGTGCCAACCCCGGAAACTGTTTGTGGAGATGATCAGCTAAATAAACGACTCCAATTGGGAAAATCGGATTGCAGGGAAGGCGGATATAGAGAATGCGGGGATCATTCATCGGAATAGGTCGTCAGGAAGGCGATGCAGTACGACGGAGAAGTGGAGAGATCAGGAGCCCGCGAACCATGTGATTTCCTATCACTGAGAAAGCGACACCAAACTCAACACTCTTTTACATATCTTCACCTTAGCGATTCCCCTCAGTAACTTCAAATTCGGGGATCATTGCCCCGACTGTCGAAATCGCAAAAACGAGGAAAAGTATTCAGTTAAAATCTGCCCTCAGCTTGAATTATGTCAAAAGATAAAGTCATTCTTTAGGGGAGTTCTTCAAGGGCAAAAATCGTCTTTTCTTAACATTTTCTTTGGTATTCAATTGAAGCTGCTGACAGGGGGATCACTTATTGGTATTGATGTTTACAGCCTTGCTAAAGGGTCCAGTGTTAGGTTGTGTATGTTCTAAAAAAAGCTTATACAAGCCCCGTAAAGACATGGCACAAATCCTCGACCCCATTCCAAATAATCATCAGAATACGTTGGTGTGTTGTTATGTGAATGCAACTAGTCAGATTCAGGTTGCTCGTATCTGTAATATCGAAAACTGGTATTTTGAGCGAGTCGTTTTTCCCGGTCAGCGATTAGTGTTTGAAGCCCTCCCCCATGCTCTGCTGGAAATTCATTCCGGGATGATGGCTAGTGCCATTATTTCTGACACGGTCCCCTGTGATCAATTGGCTATTGAGGTGGAGCCAGCTTCGTCTGCAATATCTGAGCCTGTCTCTACAAAGGCTGAAGTAGTTGCCTAATTTGTTTCATAACCCCCAGTATTTAAGCTCTGCAAGTCACCTGGATTTTGCTTTGATCTAATTTCCCTTAATACAAAACGTTTGAATTTAGCTGCTCTCAAGCAGCTTTTTTTTTGCATTTGTAGATGGTCAGGTGTCATTTTAGGCTAGAAATTGTGATCGCAAATATTGAGTGGGCGCTGATGATGAGTGAAATCAGTCCAAGAAGTTAAGCAACAGTCTCCCAGAAGTCAGCGAACTGACTCCCGCCTTAGTAGACAAGTTCGGAGCATAAAACTTATGAATTTACCCTCGTTTCTGTGGCTGTGGCGTATTGCGGCTTGGTCGATGGGCATCACCCTATTGCTTTACGTTCTGTTGGGACTGTCAGGGGGCTGGTTTTTTTTGAGTCGTTCCCAAAAAGCAAAGCGTCCTCGCTGGTTGAGACCTGCGCATTTGGGTATGGGAGTGGCACTCGTGGTAGCCATAGGACTCCTGCTGACTATCGGAATTGTAGGGACATTAGGGCACTTTGGGAGCTTGGGCCACTCTCCCCATTTGTGGGCCGGATTAACGGTGGTGGGGTTGGTTCTTAGCTCGGCTACTTCTGCGAAATTGATCAGTCCGAAACGGCCGTGGGCTAGACCGGTACATGTCAGTTTGAATGGCTTACTGCTATTAGCGTTGTTATTTGTCACGCTCAGTGGCTGGAAAGTGGTTCAAAAATATTTACCGGGAGGCAAAGAAAATCCGCAAATAGCTGTTACTGACCTTAAAGGGGGCAGGGTGGTTTGTGATACTTCATTTTCTGAAAAATGGAGTTATACCGGTTGAAAATGACAGACCACAGATAACTGGGGGAACGGGAAATGCGGGCAGCGGAAATCATCATAATCGGCGGCGGCGTGATGGGCTTAGCCATAGCCACTGAGCTGGCTGCTCGCGGACGCTCAGTGCAGATTATTAGCCGCCACTTTGAAGAAGCTGCACTCCACGCAGCTGCGGGAATGTTGGCCCCCCGAGCAGAAAAGCTCCCGGTGGGTCCCCTGCAAGATCTCTGTTTGCGATCGCGGGATATGTACGGGAATTGGGCCAGTAAACTTACTCAACTAACGGGCATGGATACGGGCTACTGGCCCTGCGGCATTCTGGCACCGGTTTTTAAAGAAGATGCGCCAGCGTTAAACGATCCCGCGTGGTTATCTCAAGCCGAAATTAAGCGCTATCAGGCGGGGTTAGGACCCGACGTTATTGGCGGCTGGTGGTATCCCGGTGATGGACAAGTGGATAATCGTCAGCTAGCCCAAACGCTTTTGCAGGCAGCCAAAATGAGCGGCGTTGATATTCGTGAAGGCGTGAAGGTCGAAGCACTTACCACCCATAAAGCTCGAATCACTGAACTGGTAACGGACATGGGTCCGTTGCAGGCAGAGACCTATGTCCTCGCTGCCGGTTCTTGGTCGGCGAGTTTACTGCCACTACCGGTCCACCCAGTCAAAGGTCAAATGCTCTCACTGCAAATGCCCGTTTTACCCGGAGATCCCCTACCCATTGAACAAGTGTTGTTTGGACCCGGGATTTATCTGGTGCCACGCAAAGACGGACGACTTGTCGTCGGTGCTACGGTCGAACAAGTGGGTTATCAACCTCACATCACGCCAGCCGGTCTCAATGAACTGTTGAGCAAAGCCACTCGGCTATTTCCTGCGGTTCAGGACTGGCCGCTACTGGATACGTGGTGGGGATTTCGTCCGGGAACCCCCGATGAACTACCGCACTTAGGACCGACCCCCTTTTCAAATCTTCATCTAGCGGTGGGTCATTATCGTAACGGAATTTTACTGGCTCCCATCACCGCCCAGTTATTGGCTGATGGGATTTGTGAGGGACGCTATGATGCTTTTGTGGAAAATTTCAACTGTGAGCGTTTCCACACGGTTTCTTCTTCTTGACCCCTGATTTATGGTTAGTATTGCTGTTCCTCAAGCACCGGCAACGGCGTCTCCTACTCCGTTAGTTAACGACCCCGACCCCCTTATTTTTGGCGGTCGCTCATTTAGTTCCCGGCTAATCACAGGCTCCGGAAAGTACCCTGATGTGGCTACGATGCAGGACTGTGTAGCCGCGAGTGGTTGTGAAATGGTGACCGTGGCTGTACGCCGCGTACAAGATCAATTACCGGGTCATGCGGGCTTGGGAGAAGCTCTAGACTGGCACAAAATCTGGATGCTACCTAATACGGCTGGCTGCAAAACGCCCGAAGAAGCGATCCGTGTCGCCCGTCTTGGCCGAGAGATGGCAAAGCTTTTAGGTGATGAAACAAATAATTTTGTCAAATTGGAAGTG
>JBCDHF010000236.1:0-7477 GCA_038750375.1 Cyanobacteria bacterium P01_H01_bin.15 | reverse complement strand
GAATTTGACACGTTAAGAGATGCGATGGAATTCGTGCTAGATCATGCTACGTCCTGACAAGAATGGCGGTTGCTATATAATTGCATGCTCTCTCAATCTTATGAATCCCTATATGAGGATCCAAGATGCTCGATATTCTCATACCTTGAGTCTGGAACCGAAGAAACGCTCTTCGCTCATGTAGGAAATGACGTTAATTGGACAGTTAAAGAGGGTCTGTTGCAATCTGAACCAAAGAACATTTTTTTAACACTGAAACCCCATCATATTCAACTAATCTAGAAAAATCGTTGAAGGAAGAGATCTATCCCTTGATATCTTTTTTCCCTACTTTCCAGACTTGAACTTTGTGAATTTGGATCATAGCTTTGTCGCCTTAAATTGGTTGCTTTGCACTCCAGAAAATCTTGAATTTCATCTTCACTTTTACTTGCCCTTCACGAATCGATGATCATGCTCAATCAGATTGTTCAAATATTGAACCTGTCTATGTTTTGGACTTTCATTGAACTCACCTCCCATAACCCCTAAAACAGGAAAACATTATGGAAACTCCAGTTGTTCTCATTCACGGTACTAATGCGGGCCCTTGGACCATGTCCAATTTTGCGGAGTACTTTGACCGCAAAGGTTTTCAATGCCATGCTCCAGCTTATCGCTATCATGACCGATTCCCTTCCAAAGAAACCTCGACACTCCTAGTTAATCTCAGCATTTCAGACTACGTTGAAGACATTGTCCGTTATGTAGAGACGTTAGATACTCCTCCGATTCTTGTTGGACATTCCCTGGGAGGCATTGTGGCTCAAAAACTAGCTGTTAGAGGCCTTGCACGAGCAATTGTATTGCTGAATGGCAGCGTGAATTGGGGAGTCTTACCGACAACTGACGAGGAACGTGCCTTGTGCAGGATGCTGATGTCTGCAGGTCCCTTTTGGGAAGATGTGTTACTTCCTGATTTTCCTAGCATGGCAAAATATAGCCTCAATAAACTGAAGCCGAAAGAGCAGCGCCAGGTTTTTGAGCAGCTCGGACCCGAGTCAGGGAGAGTCATGTTTGAACTCTTTTTCTGGTTGTTTGATGAAAACAAAACCACCCAGATTGATTATGATCAAACTACCTGCCCTGTGTTGATGGTGTCTGGCTCTGAAGACCTCGCCATTCCCCCGTCCACTGCTCATATCGTTGCAGATCGTTATGGGACAAAAGCCACTTTTCATGAAGCTGTCGGTTTTGGTCACTGCCTAATGCTAGAGCCAGAATGGGAAAAGATCGCTGAGATATGCGCTGAGTGGATGGCTCGGCAGTAAATCGAACGTCAGGTGACCGTAGAGCCAATTTTTTTGCGTCCCTCCGGGAGATTTTCCCTGAAGTCCTTAATTGAGCGGTCATTAACAAGTCCATTCATTGACAAGATCCTCTTATCTAGGAGTAATTAAGCCGTTCATCCCAGAGAACCTAGCAACAATAAAAATCAGTCGGAGGTTCCTCTTGTTGTTCTAAGGACCAAACATTAACTGCAAATAAATAGTAAGCCATGGCAATTTTAACTAATTCAATTAACTTGACTCGAGATTTACTGTCATTCAACACAGTGAATCCACCGGGAGAAGAGCAGGAATGTGCTAGATATCTAGGTCAGTTATTAGAATCAGCTGGTTTTGATGTCCGTTACTATGAGTTTGCGCCTCAACGCACCACTATTGTTGCTCGTTTAGGTGGGATAAGTAATCGTCCTCCTTTATGCCTTACAGGACATATTGATACTGTCCCTCTGGGTGCAGCAGCCTGGAATTATGATCCATTTTCTGGAGAAATTGAGGGCGATAAAGTTTATGGTCGTGGTTCAACTGATATGAAATCAGGTGTTGCTGCTATGATTGCCGCCGCGACACAGACAGCACGGCTCCACACACTCAAAACTGGATTAGTAGTGATACTGACAGCCGGAGAAGAAACTTGCTGTCAAGGCGCTTATCATCTTGCAAGTTTAGAGAATATTTTGGGTGAAGCCGGTGCAATTATTGTGGGGGAACCAACTGCGAACTATCCCTGGATCGGTCACAAAGGGGCCGTACGATTCGAAGTACGTACCAAAGGGATCACAGCCCACGCATCTATGCCAGACCAAGGTGTAAATGCAGTATATAAAGCGGCCCGAGTAGTTCTTCAGCTACAGGAGTTTGACTTTCATATTAATCCTCATTCAATCCTTGGTAAACCCACCCTAAATGTGGGCACCATCTCCGGCGGACTCAATATCAATTCTGTTCCAGATGAATGTGTTATTGGGGTTGATCTTCGTACTATTCCTGGACAGGATCATGAAGAAATCCACCAACAATTACAGACCTATTTAGGCGATGATGTAGAAATTAATCTACTCAACGAAGTCCAAAGTATCGCTACAAGTGAAGATGATGAGTGGATTCAGTCAGTTTTTGACCTTGTAGCGCCTTACCTAAAGACTAAACCCGTCGCTAAAGGGGCGACATTCTTTACAGATGCATCGGTCTTTACTCCAACGTTTGGTAATCCACCAACAATTATACTTGGGCCTGGAGAACCAGAAATGGCCCATAAAACAGATGAGTTTTGCCACATATCAAAGATTGAAGAAAGTGTAGAGATTTATGTGAAAACTGTTGAATCTTGGTGTACGTAGGTGTTTAAAGGGGGATGTTTTCGACCGAAAAAAACAGGCATAGATCAAAGCTGTCCCAAAGATTAGGTTGCAGGTGTCAAAACCCAGACCATTCAACTGGGGCTCTACTTCAACTTTGATAGATGCTACTGCGAGAGTTCTAAAGAGTGAGGGAAAGGCTCTGCAGAATAGTTAGTGTGGAGGCGTAGACATGTTAGTCAGAGTTGCTGAGGCGATTCAGATGTCATTTCTCCGGTTATTAAACAACTTTGCAATAGGGCATTTTCAATAGATATTGAAGTATTGGTTCCGGAATCAATAATTAAAATATCTTTCAAGGTTTTTTCGCTACTATCTCTAAAATTGTCACTAGACAGGAAGTGTTAATCATGAATAACATCTCAGGTGAATCCTATATTCTCGGTACTGGTGCTGAAAAGTGGGCTGTCAACGATAGCCATGTTGATATGACCGTGGGAAGCGGTGCGACCCATCCTCTAACCATTGAGGCGCAGCCGCAGTCGATCACGTTTGACGCTGGGAAGGCAGCGCTTATCGTTGTCGATATGCAAAAGGACTTTTGTGCTAAAGGTGGGTGGGCTGATCAATGTGGATACGATGTTGACCCGAATCGTACTCCAATATTACCTCTGCAGAAACTCATTCCGGCTCTCCGAGCTGCATCCATGCCAATCGTGTGGCTTGACTGGGGCAATCGACCGGACTTAAAAAATCTGCCGCCTAATCAATTGCACATTTTCAATCGTAATGGTCGTAGCATTGGCATCGGAGATCCATTGCCCAGCGGCGCTCATGTGTTAGAAAAGGAATCTTCATCAGCGGCTGTAATTGAAGAGCTTGAACAGCATCCTGAGGATATTTGTGTCGATAAGTACCGAATTAGTGGTTTCTGGGGTACAGAATTCGATGACATTCTACGTAATCTTGAAATACGCACAATTTTCTTTGCCGGCGTATGCACCGATCAATGTGTCTTGAGCACACTACAAGACGCAAGCTTTCTTGGCTATGGATGTGTGCTGCTTTCCGACTGCTGTGCCACGCTGACCCCTGACTTCTGTACAGAAGCCACTTTATTGAATGTCCAAATCTGCTATGGATTTGTCAGTGACTCGACTGCCGTTATTAAATCGCTTAGTAGAGTGACAAACGAGTAGAACTACATGGGTCTCAATTGACTAAGCCACAAGCATTTTTGAAGACTTTCGAAAGAAAAAGTGCATGTTTTTTTCGTCGATTGAATGAGATTTCAAGGGGTTCGACGATTTTGACCCTTACACTTTTTTTCGACCGATATCGATCCCGATTAAAGCAAAAAGAATTTTCTGGTAAAGGTCTTATCGCTTGATGAGATGAACTCTTCCCAGTCTGGAGGTGTTGGAGACAATCCCATTAGAATCTCTCAGTCCAATCGTTAGTGAAAATTTGTTCAGGGGGTTATAGTCCACCTTGTCTTACTCACAAACTTCTTTCTGCAGTTGAACATTTAAAGTTTGCAAAAAAGCTTGTACTCTCTCAGCCATTCCCGACCAATCTTGGCGCTGTAACAGGTCTTTTGGCATGAGTGCGCTACCCAACCCCACTGCGATCGCGCCTGCGGCCAAGAGACTGCCAGCATTGCTCCCGTTAACACCACCGGTAGGAATTAAGGGGATATGCCCTAACGGTGCCCGAAGCGCTTTTAAATAACTAGCTCCACCCAGGGCTTCAATGGGGAAGATCTTGACGCAACTTGCTCCCGCCTGCCAAGCAGTCACAATTTCTGTCGGCGATAAGGCTCCTGGAATTACTGGAACTTGTTCGTTAACAGCCAGCTCAATTAACGGGATATCGACATGAGGGCTAAACAAAAACTGAGCCCCAGCCGCGATCGCATCTTTCGCGTCCTGCTCACTCAACAAAGTCCCCGCACCAATCTGACATGCCGGTAACTCTGCTCGAAGCTTCTCAATTAACGCCGCAGGCTCAGGGCTATTCCATGTAATTTCAATCAGACGAATGCCACCTTTTGCGATCGCAAAGGCTGTAGCCAGAGCAGACTCCACTGAATCGGTGCGAATAACCGCAATGACACGCTCTTGGCGCAAGTGCTCCAGCCATGCTAAGTGCGATGACACCACGTTCAGCTAACAAAACCGTTACTTCGCAACAGCCGTAGGCATCCCGAGGAGATCTTCAATTTTCGGCATTTCTTCCAGGGAAATAACGCGGCCTTCATCCTCAAACCCTTCAATTTGATCAAAGTTGAGATAACGATATAGATCACCTGCAAACGGCGAAACCTTTTCTTTAACCACACTCAGATATTCTTCGACAGTCGGAATGTAGCCCAAGAGTGCACAAACGGCTGCTAGTTCAGCAGATCCGAGATAAACTCTTGCGCCTTTACCCATCCGATTGTTGAAGTTACGGGTAGAAGTAGAAAATACCGTGGCTTTATCTTCGACTCGCGCTTGATTGCCCATACAAAGAGAGCAGCCAGGCATTTCTGTCCGCGCACCCGCTGCGGCAAAGATGCCATAGATGCCTTCTTCTCGAAGTTGTTTTTCATCCATGCGCGTTGGTGGACAAATCCATAAACGGGTTTTGATCGTACCCGCACCTTCCAAAATTTTGGCAGCTGCACGATAGTGACCAATGTTAGTCATGCAAGAGCCAATAAACACTTCATCAATCTTGTCGCCTTGGCATTCCGACATCAGCTTGATGTTGTCTGGATCGTTTGGAGCCGCCACAATCGGCTCTGTAATTTGATTCAGATCAACAATAACCGTATCAGCATACTCGGCATCATCATCGGCTGACATAAGCTCAGGAGAGCTTAACCATTCTTCCATTTTGGCAACGCGACGCAGGATAGTCCGAGAATCTTGATAACCACGTGCCACCATATTGCGCAACAACGCGACATTAGAACGCAAATATTCGGTAACCGTTTCTTCACTGAGCTTGATCGTAGACCCGGCACAAGACCGTTCTGCGGTGGCATCAGTCAGCTCAAACGCTTGCTCAACTTTTAGGTTCGGCAGCCCTTCCATCTCCATAATTCGACCAGAGAAAACGTTAATCTTGTTCTCTTTGGCTACCGTCAGTTTCCCTTGCTGAATTGCCGCCCACGGAATGCCATTAACAATATCTCGCAGTGTAATGCCCGGCTGCAGCTCGCCCACAAACTTAACCAGCACCGACTCCGGCATATCTAAGGGCATCACACCCAACGCACCCGCAAAAGCAACCAAACCAGAACCTGCCGGAAAGGAAATCCCCAAGGGGAAACGGGTATGGGAGTCGCCTCCAGTGCCGACTGTATCTGGCATTAACATCCGATTAAGCCAGGAGTGGATAATGCCATCACCCGGTCGGAGCGCAACCCCGCCTCGATTGGAGAAGAAGTCTGGAAGTTCGTGGTGAGTTTTGATGTCTACTGGCTTCGGATAAGCAGAGGTATGACAAAAACTCTGCATCACGAGATCTGCATTAAACCCTAAACAAGCTAATTCCTTCAGCTCATCGCGGGTCATGGGACCGGTGGTATCTTGGGAGCCCACAGTGGTCATCGCTGGTTCACAAGCCGTACCTGGCAGTACTCCCGGTAAACCACACGCTTTGCCCACCATTTTTTGTGCCAGGGTAAAGCCGTGGTTTTGAGCCACCGGTAATTGGGGACGGACAAAGTGTTCGCTGATGGGTAAACCCAACGCTTCTCTCGTTTTATCGGTTAGCGCCCGGCCGATTAAGAGCGGAATCCGTCCGCCTGCCCGTACTTCATCGAGAATCGTGTCAGGTTTAAGAGTAAACGTGGAGATAACGTCGCCTGCCTCGTTGGTAATTTTCCCTTTATAAGGATGAATCGTGATGACATCGCCAGTATTGAGTTGGCTAACGTCGCACTCGATGGGCAAGGCACCTGAATCTTCCGCTGTGTTGAAGAAAATGGGGGCGATTTTACCGCCCAAAATGTAGCCACCCGCGCGCTTATTCGGGACGCAAGGGATGTCTTGACCGATATGCCAGAGCACCGAGTTAATGGCTGATTTCCGCGAAGACCCCGTTCCGACCACATCGCCTACGTAGGCAATGGGGTGTCCCTTTTCTTTCAGCTCAGCGATCAGCCCCAGCGGATCTTCCAGCCGAGACTCCAGCATCACCAGGGCGTGCAGTGGAATGTCAGGGCGGGTTGTGGCGTGGGGAGCCGGAGATAAATCGTCAGTATTCGTTTCGCCCGGAACCTTGAAGACTGTAACTTGAATCGCTTCTGGTAACTTGGGACGCCCGCTAAACCATTCAGCGTTTGCCCAAGAGTCAATGACTTGCTTGGCGTAGGGATTGACTTCCGAAAGCGCCAAAACGTCGTTGAACGCATCAAAAACCAGCAATGTTTTGCTCAGCGCGATCACAGCTTCTTGAGCTAAGCCTGCATCTGAACTCTTGAGCAGCTCAACCAAGGACTGGACATTGTAGCCGCCCATCATGGTTCCCAGAAGTGTTACGGCACCTTGAGGCGAGACCAGAGGACTGACCACATCACCCTTTGTGATCGCAGTCAAAAATCCTGCTTTAACATAGGCGGCTTCATCCACACCCGGGGGAATTCGCTCTTTCAGCAGATAAAGTAAAGTCTCTTTCAGATCAGAGGGCGGATTCTTGAGAAGCTCACCCAGCTCAGACGCCTGCTCTGCAGTCAAAGGGAGTGGTGGAATACCCAAATTCCTACGCTCTTTGACGTGCTCATTGTATGCGTCAAGAAACATCTCAGCCATTCTCCCTTGCTTTTTAAAATGTATCGATTTTTACAAAGAACTTCAAAAAAAT
>JBCDHF010000235.1:0-7484 GCA_038750375.1 Cyanobacteria bacterium P01_H01_bin.15 | reverse complement strand
TCTAACTGATCGATCATGCCTCGATAGCCCGCACCGATGACGATAGTCCACCAATCTTCGGGAGAGGTTAACAGGTGGATGATAGATTCAGTGGAAATTGTAATTTCCCCTGCTCCAGTGGTTGCCAGCAGGTCTCGAAAGCTGATGGGCTCGTTAATTTGCTCCCACGGCAGGGGTTTTCTCACAAATTCTGACCAATTCGATTCCAACACTGTCAAAAAGTTCCGATTTGCTGGCTCAAAAATTTGCTTGCCCCAAGACGTCAACGCCAGTTTTCCGCCCGGACGCAGCAGTCGCCATAGTTCTCGCAGCCCAGCCTCCATATCTGGCACAAAGAAAATTCCAAAATTGCAAACAATCGCGTCAAAGCTCCCATTCGGGAATCCCAACGTTTCAAAATCGGCACATCGAAATTCTATGTTGTTTAAGTTCTGAGATCGCACTTTCTCTTGAGCCAGCGCCAACAGCGATTCTGCCAAATCGACGCCTAACACCTGTCCAGTTGGTCCCACGATGTGAGCAGCCGGAATTGCCGAAGACCCGGTCCCGCAGCACACATCCAAAACGAGATCGCCGGTCTGCAGGGCGAGTCGATTCACAATTTTCTGTCCAAACCGATTCCAAAAGGACAGAGCCGGGTCATCAAAGTGATCCGCCGCCGCATTGAAAACAGTTTTCGTTTTTGCGATTATTTCTTCTTTGCTCAGCATGACCCGGAAACTCCAACTCACATCTCTGTGATTAAAAGACTGTTAGTTCCTTAGTACAATATCTTTTGACAGGTATCGTTACTTATTTAGGATCACAAAACACCATGTCCTCCATTAACTTAAAAGGCAAAGTCGCTTTAGTAACCGGCGCAACCAGAGGACTTGGTAAAGGTATTGCAATTGGACTCGGTGAAGCGGGTGCCACGGTCTATATTACGGGTCGTAGCCTAGCCCCGGAAAATATTACGGTTGATGTGGACGGGACGCTATTAGCGACTCAGCAAGCCGTCGAAGCAGCAGGTGGCACGTGCATTCCGGTAGCGGTGGATCACGCAGACGATCAGCATGTTGCGGAGCTATTTGAGCAAATTAAGACCGAACAAAAGGGACAGCTAGATGTGATGGTCAACAACGTCTACGGTGGAGTTAGAGCCCTACGCGACACGGACAGTCGACCCTTTTGGGAATGTGAACCCCAGCTCTGGGATGCCCCGAACAACGTGGGTTTACGTAGCCATTACATCACCAGCGTCTATGCCGCGCGCTTGATGGCAACACGCAAACAGGGATTAATTTGCACCATCTCCTCTTGGGGCGGACTGTCCTACATCTTTGGCGCCGCTTACGGTGCTGGCAAATCAGGCTGCGATCGTTTAGCCGCAGACATGGCAGTGGAACTCAAAAAAATTAACGTCACTTCGATCGCAGTTTGGCCAGGTATTGTTGGGACTGAACACATTACAAAATTCGTCGATGAAAGCAAAGACGAGCCCGCTGATAATCCGACCGCTGTTTTAATGCAGGACCGCTTCAATTGGGAAACGCCCCTGTTAACCGGTCGTGCGATCGCAGCTTTAGCGAGTGAACAAAACTCCATCAAACGCACCGGCAAAGTCCAAATCGTAGCTGAAGTTGCCGCTAAATATGGTCTTTACGATCGCAACGGAAATCGACCAGCTTCTTTGCGATCACTAAAATTTATATTGCCTTTGGGCTTACCGCTGCTCCGTAAGTACAGCGGGTTGATTCCTGATATTCGGGTGCCGTGGTGGTTGCTACTTCAGCTTTCTTTGGCCGCCCCACGCATCTAAACCTCGAACTTTCACTGGCATTAACCCAGTACCCATAACAACTGTTAGATGAAATCAGAATTCAGTTGAACAGCCCCAGAAACAATCCGACAAATACACGACGCTCGAAAAAAACTTTGCCATACTAGCAATCAGCGTTGGATCTAGGGATGCCAATGAGGTGGAAAGGCTCCATCCTCATAGCTTCCCGTCTTTAATCGACAATCTATTTCTAAATGATGACACTTAGCTAAGGAAGTGAAAACATCCCGGCATGTCTTCGTTGGATTCAGCGACTGCTCCATTCACTCTGAATAAAAGTCTATGTCCCAAATTTTTGGCGACTTTATCGAAATCAGCGCCCTCAGCACCCACGAATTTCTGCAAATTGGATTTTCGCCGACAACCCTGCCTATCCAAGAACGCTGGCGCAACAATGGACTTTCCGCTGATTTTGTCGCTGATTATCTCTCGACTTTTTTCCCCGGCAGCAAAGATAACCCCGAAGCCCGCCGCCGACATAACGAAATTAAAGGAGCCGTCAGCTTTATCGCTAATGAGCTGCTCGAAAACTCCATGAAACACAACTACGAGCCCGCCAATCAACCTGTCGGGTTCCGCTTAGATCTGCTGCAAGCCGATCAAGACATCAAAGTGGTCTTAAGTGCCAGAAATTCAGTTTCCCCGGAAAATTTTGAGTCGTTTCGAGCTTTTGTGACAGAATTTCTGAACAGCGACCCTGAAGAATTTTATTTAAGCCAGTTAGAAAAGAGCGCAGAAGAAGATAGTTCAGCTTCGGGTTTAGGTCTGATTTCAATGCGGAACGATTACGGAGCGCAATTAGGTTGGAAATTTGAATCAGCAGATCTCAATACAAATTGGGTCACCACGATGATTCAATTGATTGTTTAGTGATCGATTTCCCCGCGAACCTCCCATAACAGCTGGCGCCTCCAGCTTACGAAGGCAGCCTGCCAGAATTCTAGAATTAGATAACCCAAAATTAGAAGCGTCCTAAGCGACCTGCTGGCGAAATCTATATGAAAAAGAGCGGCCTCTCATCAGAGAAAACTGCTCATTCGTACACATCGCTGTAATCGGATGACTAAACTCGTCCTCGGAGCATCATCGCCATTTCGTTGGGAATCGGCGACATTTCTAGCGCCGTTTCTTCTGTAATCCGACCCTCTTGATAAAGATTAAACAGCGATTGATTTTTGGTGATCATGCCGTCAAATTCACCAACTTGCATCAGCGCGGCAATTTCTTCGTACTTCAACCCCACGATGTAGTCTTTAACCGTATCGGTGTTCACCATAATATCGTGGAACGCCGCTCGCTTACCGTCCGTAGTTCGACATAAGCCTTGAGAAATCACCGCCACTAAGGATTCTGCTAATGCTACTCGCATAGCCGCCTGTTCATCCGGACCATACAAACTCAAAATCCGTTCAAGGGTCTTCACCGCGCTGTTGGTATGGAGTGTCCCCATAACCAAGTGACCGGTCTGGGAGGCTTTTAAAGCGGTATTAACTGTTGCGCGATCACGCATCTCACCAATCAGGATAATATCCGGATCTTCCCGCAAGGCGGCTTTCAGTGCCCGGTCAAATTCGTGAGTATTGGTGCCCACTTCCCGCTGTTTGATAAGGGATTTACGGCTTTTATGGACAAATTCAATCGGATCTTCAATGGAAATGATGTGTTTAGGGTGTTCCCGATTAATGTAGTCCACCATTGCCGCCATGGTGGTGGATTTACCGGAGCCCGTGGGTCCAGTGACCAACACTAGCCCCTTCTGTGCGTCCGATACATCTCGAAAAACAGGGGGTAGACGGAGCTGCTCCATCGTTAAAATCTTGGTGGGAATCAGACGCATGACCAGGGCTGGTCCCCGCAAACTATCAAAGATATTAATTCGGACCCGGGCAAAGTCATACTCCTTTGAGCCATCGAATTCCAACTCATTTTGGAACTGCTGGATCTGCTGATCACTAATGATTTCTCGCAGCCACCGGTAAAAAGTTTTGGGGTCGGTGATAGGATACTCTTCCAATATGAGCATCTCTCCGCGATCGCGCATGCGAGGAACTTCTTGAACCCCAACGTGAACATCGGAAAAGCCTTCTTCATGGGCGCGCAAAATCAGATCTTTAAGATCAGGTTGCCGGGGGGCCACAATATCGGTCTCAATCGTTGAATCTTCTTGTGATGACGCAGATGGCGGTGGGGCCATACCGGCAGGCGGTGGGGGAGGAATGGGGTTACGTCTCGGTGTGGGTACGGGAGGAATCGGAGGAGGAGGAGGAAAAGGAGTTCGAGACATAAGCTAATCACCGCCCTGGACTAAAGTTTGCAGTTCTCCCTAAATTACCCAAAATAGCGGGGACCTTAGCGGAGACGTGGCTTTCTTTTAGCGTAAACAGCCGGCCAAGATGGCTAATTTTTAGCCATCTTGCACAAAAATTCGCAAACTACAGGCTCGTTCAGCCTTGTCGCCATGAGGACTTTAAATACTTAACGTTGAGCGGATCTGAGCTGCGTCACCCCGAAAACCAGTCATGAGGGCAATCCCGTCTTTTTCGATCAGCGGTCGTTTCAACAGCATGGCATCCGCCGCAAACGCCTCCAGCCAATCGGCATCGGTCATAGATTTTTTAGTCTCGCCCAGGTTGCGGTAAGACTGCCCCGAAGTATTTTTCAACGGCTTTGAGCCCAGCGTCTCGATCCAACCAGTAATTTGCGATCGCGAGGGTGGCTGCTCTTTCCAATTAATAAATTCGTAGTCGATATCGTTAGCTTTAAACCATGCGATCGCCTTTTTGCAGCTACCGCAATTAGGGATGCCGTAAACCGTGAGTGTCATATGAAGTTGAAAGAGTTGAGGGATATTGGGTCAGGCAACCGAGAGGGGCTCGGGTTGAGTCTGTACATATTTCACAAAATTAGCCAAAATCTGCAGTCCGTAAGGAGCCGATTTTTCCGGGTGGAACTGTACGGCCATAAGATGATCTTTTGCGATCGCAGCCGTCACAGTCTGGGTCCCATGGGTCACTGTGGCAGCTTTAAGGCTGGGGTCTGTGGGCTCTACATAATAGGAATGCACAAAATAAACGTGGGGCTCAGCGGGCAGATCTTGCCACAGGGCTAACTCGGGCTGAGTAAAGGTCAGTTGATTCCAGCCCATGTGGGGAATCGTAATGCCGGATTCTGGCTGAAAACGACGAATCCAACCAGGAAACACCCCGAGACCGGCTTCCTCTCCTTCTTCCGAGCCTTCAAATAAAATATGCAGCCCCAAGCAAATGCCTAAAAAGGGTTTCCCTTGCTCGATAGCGGCTTTAATAGGCTGCTCCAAATTACGCGATCGCAAATGCTGGACTGCAGGATCAAATGCACCCACTCCAGGCAACACAATCCCATCTGCTTTCTCAATCACAGAGGGGGAATCGGTTATGTGTGGCGTCGCCCCGGCAAAAGTCAACCCTTTACAAGCCGAGTGCAAATTGCCCATGTCATAGTCGATTACGGCGATCCTGGTCATGGGCTGCATCCTCCCAACTACAAAATAAGAGTCTTGGTGTAGTTTGAGTTTAGATCAATTGCTATCTGAAATTTCTCAAGAATGGGCTTCTAATATCTCTAAACAGAAGAAGAATGTTGTGACTTCCAAATGCAGCCAGCCACAAAATTAGTCAGGGTATGGGCAACAATGGGCACCATCAAATTGCCGGTGATAATGGCGCTATAGCCTAATGCGCCTCCAACAATTGCAGCCCAAAAACTATAGGGCCATTGCTGGATGCTACCCATATGCAAAATCCCAAACAACACACTTGAGATTACTAACGCCGTAACGTTAAGGCCCAAAGCGGATAACATCACGCCTCTAAACAGCAGCTCTTCACTCATGCCGGGAAGAATGCCCAACCAAATCAAATCCGGCCAAGCTAAAGGCGATAAAACCATTTTTAAGTAGGCATCTGCACTTTCCCGGTAGCGGGGCCAAAAGCGGTAAATGAGGTGGCTGCCCAGCGTAACTCCCGCTGCGATCGCCAAAGCTAACGCCAAGTGATTCACGTTCCAAAAAACAGGCAGCAGAGACACAGAATCTAGTCGCTGCCAGACTTTAGCAATGACGAGCAGCACCACTGCCGTAATGCCCATAATGCCCAAGACCTGGGTACGAGTAAGGATTTGGAGGTTGGGGTTTTGTTCAGTCACAACGAGTTAGTCAAGACGAGAAAGAACAGGAAAATTGGCGCGTAGCACTTGAGGATCGACGCCACTTTTGAGCGCGGCCAATACCCCTAAGGCGTCAAAATAAGAATGAACCCGCAACGCGTTGAGCCCTAGGGCTTCCGGCGACACAGTCATCTCGGTTCTATTTTCCGTAACGGCAATGATTTGGCCACCGCTACTCGCAAAACTTAACGTTCCCGACCCGCCACAAGCATCCGCCGGGACGATTAAAGCGTTTACGCGATCGCAACCGAAGCTTTGAGCTGAAACCGACATCGTAAACTGCGGAGCACGACTAAGACCCACTAAGACGCAGGGAAGAAACGTGTAGCCTAATTCTTCTGCCGCTGCCCGGGGAGAGACACTCGGATCTACGGGCAAGGGGTCTAAGGCTGGTGCATGGGCCGCCGGGATTTGGAATTCACGAACCACTAAATGAGAAATCACCGCTTCCGCACCGGCTAATGGATCAACCCCGGAACCTTGGCGATAGAACTGTAAAACAGATTCCTCAATTTCAGGAAAACGTACCACGATTGCGATCGCGGTAGCACCGGCTTGCTCAATTAGTTTCGCTGCAGCTCGTAATAGGCTGTCAGGATTCCCGATGGTTCCCCAACTGGCCCCGGATGCTGAAGTTTGTAGCTGGACATTCAAGGGCGCATCGGTGACGACATAATCGGTGAGGGTCAGGCCCAACGTCGCGCGGGTGGCTTCTGCCGCTTGGATATGTCGCAATTTTAGATCGTCTTCAATGCCCTCATCTAACAAAAGACCCACCCGATTTTGACGTACGGGCGTGAGTTGCCAATGACCGGCTAAAAACTGATCCAGCCCATATCCTTCTACATACAGCGCATTTTTGAGGGGCCAATAAAGCTGTGCCCCGTTCATAACATTGGGATGAGTAATTACGCGATCGCAAATTTCGGAACAGACACGGGCAATAGGCAAGGCATCACCGGCAAAACCGCCAATGTGGGCACCAATACCGGTGGGAATAATGAGCGTAGCTGTGAACAAAGACAATCGGACTAAAGACAGTTAGGGAAAGACGAGACCAAAATGGCAATAGTCTAGCGAAGTGAGTACAGTTCGTTCCCGTCAAGACAATATCTTGGACTGGGTTTTTCAGAGTTCAAAATTGTGATCACAAACAGCGGAACCAAAAAATCTTCGCCAGTTTCTGGGTTTACAGTATCTCTTGGCGACTTTTCAAGTGAAGTATCAATTAGATCAGAGTCGGGTTCTTGGCTTCAGACTTGACCGACTCTCCTCCACAACCCCCAGTAAGGTGGCAATAAACAACGAAATTCCCAGCATTTCCAGCAGCTCTTCCAAGCTGGCAAGCAACCCATGAACCAAATCTTTGCCTTGGAAAAACTGCCAATACCCACCAATAATTTCAAGACCCAAAGCCCCGAAGATATAGAGTCCAGCCGAGATGAAGAGCAAGGTACGA
>JBCDHF010000234.1:0-7496 GCA_038750375.1 Cyanobacteria bacterium P01_H01_bin.15 | reverse complement strand
CTAGTACTAAAACCTTTGATTTGGGCGAAAAATTCGAAGATTACAAACGACTTGAGTCTTTGGAAGAATATGTTCTAATTTCCCAAGAAATCCAACGGGTAGAGTGTCGCCGACGCATCACGGCTCACACCTGGGAAACAACGATATACGAGGCTGGTGATGCTGTGATTCTGGAAAGTATTGATCTGGAATTTCCCATTTCAGAACTGTATCGTGGTCTCGACTTCTGATTCTCTTTATAGCTTTCGCCAGATCGCTTAGGACACTTCTAATTTTGAATTGCCTAATTCTAGAGCGCTCTGACACGCAGCCTCCACCTTACGAAGGTGGCGACTGCTATAAGACCTGCGGGTCAAGAGTATGGAAAACATACCCCCTAAAAAAATTTCGAAAGCTCGCTACGCTCGCTTAAGGGTAAAAAATACAGGGCAAAGCGCAAGAGGGCTAAAGGGAAAAGCGCTAAAGAGTCCTCCCTGGCTCGCTCATCACTCGAAAACCGATAACGTCGTCACGGAGGCCGGGTCGAAGGTCGACGCGACGGGCGGAACGACAGTCCTCAGGATCATCGTACCAGCCGCCGCCCCGCAGTATTCTGTATTTCTCATCGCCGCCTGTTATCCAAGCGCTGCCATCCGTCGGAGCCCCCTCATAATTGTCATGCCAAGGGTCGGCGCACCATTCGTATACATTTCCGTGCATGTCATAAAGCCCAAAGCCATTCGCGGGAAAACTTCCTACCGGTGCTGTTCTCTCTCGATACTCTCCTTTGGGTCCACCACCATAGGTGGAGTTGCCGTTATAGTTAGCCAAATCTGTAGTCAAGGTCTTTCCAAAGTAGAAAGGGGTTTGTTTTCCTGCTCGGCAGGCATACTCCCACTGCGCTTCGCTGGGTAAGCGATAGTTTCGCCCGGTTAGTTGGCTTAATCGTTCGCAAAAGACGACTGCATCGTGCCAAGAGACCTGCTCTACCGGCAAATTATCTCCTTTAAAGTGGCTGGGCTCTGGATCTTCAAGTTTTGGCTCTAGGTTCGGTAAGTTGGCAACCGTACGCCACTGCACCTGCGTAATCGGGTATTTGCTTATAAAGAAGTTGTGCACAGTCACTTCGTGCTGTTCTTCGTCTTCATACCCCATCAAAAACTTCCCGCCAGGGATCGAGACCATTTCCAAAATGACGCCCGGTGCCAGTTCTTCTGGGTAAAACTGGGCTTTTCGCTTAGATTTAACAATCCTAAACTGTGTCGCAGAGGGATTCGGTCTAGCCATCGCGGAAGTCTGATTCTCATCTCCGACATTATGACTAGAAATAGCAAGAATGGTCCACTGTTGGGCGATTAAGCTTACCAAGCGGACCATTCTTGGAGTCATGGCAGAGAGGCTTGCAATGAGGCACTTCAAACGAGAAGATACCCTCAGCGCTCTGACCAAAACCAACTTTTCGGATGCCGTTGCCCGCATCTCAGGAACAGGACTGGACTCTTCTAAGGGTACGCCTGACATAAATCTCTTACGCCAGCTCAGACACTGAAGAGCGCTCCCTGGCTCGCTCATCACTCGAAAACCGATATTGTTGTTACGGTTGCCGGGTTGATTGTTGTTGCGACGGGCGGAACGACAGTTTTCAGGATTATTGTTCCAGCTGCCGCCCCGCTTTGGGTTGCCTGTCCCTTCTCTACTCCCTCGCCCAAGCTAGGGACGCAGATATCTGTTGCCGCAGTCGCCAAGTATTGCCGTGGGCTAAATGGGCAAACCAGCTTTGCAGGGATTGCTTGGCTTTCTCTGTAGAAATCTTTTCAGTCTGCAGATCTTCTTCTAGCTTTCGCAATCGGTGGCGGGCTCTCCGAAGATTATCACTTCTGATCCGAATGGTATTGGGAAAAACTCGAAACCCGAGGAAATTTAATGGATGTTTAGTTTCGATGAGTTGGCTTTTGATGGGGTGAATCTTGAGGCGCAATTGGGTTAGGTAGTTTTCTATTTGCTCGCGGGCAGCCACTAAAGCATCGCGATCGTTGCTGAATATCGCAAAGTCATCGACATATCTTAAATAAGATCCAAATTTAAGAGTTTCCGTGACGAAATGATCAAACCCATTGAGATACACGTTGGCAAAAAACTGACTGGTTAAGTTACCGATGGGAAGTCCCCGACGACGTTGTAAGGGCGTCAGGAGTTCATCTCCTGGAAAGTATTCGTGTACCAGGATTTGCTCATTACTGTTATCGATGATGGTGTCAATAAGCCATCGGGTCCGCTGACAACGAATTTTGCGCCGCAACAGGGATTTCAGAATTTCGTGATCAATACTGGGGAAGTATTTTTGCAGATCGCACTGAAGAACGTAGCGATATGTGCGAGAGAGATTCACAAACCTTTTCAAGGCCTTATGAGTACCAAACCCGACTCGGTTGGCGTAGCTGCTGCGGGTGTAGGTTCGCTCAAAAATAGGGACTATGACGTTGCAGAGAGCGTGGTGGACGACTCGATCGCGATAAGGGGCAGCGGAGATGGTGCGTTGTTTGGGTTCTCGGATCAGAAACGTGCGATAGTTGCCCGGTTGATAGGTTTGTTGCGTGAGTTCTTGCTGTAGCGAGACTAATTCATTTTCGAGTCGATAGTTGAACCCCAAGACACTTTGGCGGTAGCGTTTGCCTTTTTGCGCTTTCTTAGCGGCGAGGTAGATATTTTCGAAGGTGATAATTTGTGGATAAAGACTGCCGTGGGTTTTCACGAATGTTCTCGGGTTTTACGATTGCGTATCCAGCCGCCCAGTTCGGTGCCGATGGTGTCGAGTTGTTGGCAGGCAAAGTCGTAGCGTTGTAGAGAGATCAGGTTAAAATCTAGCAACATACGAGATTGGTAACGAAGAATGTCTAGGCGTTGGTTGAGTGGAGACAGTAGGGTTAGTTTCTGTTTGGCGTAGCGTGCTTCTATGAGTCCTTCAAACAGATCGTAAAGACCGTTGCAGATTCGGTCACCGAGAGTGAATTTGTGACTGCGAGGTAAGCGGTTTGCGATGGGAACATACCATTGAATCAGATCATAAGTTTTTTGGATGATGGGAAGTTCTTCCATTATGTTGCTGAAGTTACGTTTGTTTACACAAAAAATGACCGCTCGCTGCGCTCGCGGGAAGTGAAAAGATAACAGAGCAAAGCGCAAAAGTGCAAGAGTAAAAAGCGCTAAAGAGTCCTCCCTGGCTCGCTCATCACTCGAAAACCGAAAGGGTTGAGACGGCCGCCGGGAGGAACGTAGTCGCGACGGGCGGAACGACAGTACCCAGGAAGATTGACCCAGCTGCCGCCCCGCAGGACCCGGGATTGCTCACTGTAGTCTGTTGTCCAGACGGTGTTTTCCGTTGGCGCGCCTTCATAGCTATCATGCCAATGATCCGCACACCATTCATAAACATTCCCGTGCATGTCGCAGAGCCCAAATGCATTTGGAGGATAGCTTCCCACTTCGATGGTTTCTTGGACCGATTGCCCTGGGGTTTCACTGCCATAAGTAGAGGCACTATCATATCTGGCCAACTGCTCAGTTAACGTTTCTCCAAAGTAAAAAGGTGTGCTGGTTCCGGCACGGCAGGCATACTCCCATTGTGCCTCACTAGGCAGCCGATAACGTCGTCCAGTCAATTGGCTCAAGCGCTGACAAAACTCGACAGCATCGTACCAAGTCACCCCTTCTACCGGTCTGTTACCGCCTTTGAAACTACTTGGTTTTGACTCAATTTCCCGCTCCACGATTGGCAGCTCTGCCACCGCTTTCCACTGTGCTTGGGTAATGGGATATTTACTGATGAAGAATCCTTCTGTTAGCACCACCTCATGCTGCGGTCTTTCAGTATCTTTGCTTGCCGGTTCATCCTCCGGCGATCCCATTTGAAACTTTCCTGGTGGAATCGACACCATTTCTAGCCAAGAATCCTCCGCCAAAAACTCTGGATAATATTGTGCGTGATGCTCTTGCCGCGTAATTTCTTCCCCAAGATTATTAACCGTAACCGTTTCAAACTCATATTGAATCAGCTGTCCCGAGATACGATGCTGCTCTATCTTTCGTACAAAAGGCTCCGAGACCAAAACCGAAAGCGGTCTCTCTAGAAATAAAACACCCAGCTTCTCGTCATACTCCCGCAAAAAGTTAAATAACGTTTGCCGCACAGCAAGAAGTCCTGCTCGTTGCCCCAAAGACGTCCACAAATCCCGAATCAATCCGCCGCTCAAATAACCATTGGTTGCCTCTCCCCAGACACGATTCAGCTCAATAAATATTTCTGCCGGCAACGCAGCCATTTCTGCATCAGACAGCGGTCTCTCTTCTAATGAATCAACATTTGCTGCCTGGGCAATAATAGATTCTGTCAGTTGAAACGCACTGTCCCAGTCTTTTTCAGCAAGCAATTCACCCAACTCACGAAATTGAGATTGAAGCGTATTTGCCGGTGGAGCTTTTTGAATCTCTTCAATTGCTGCCGTCTCAAATTCAAATTCTTGCAGCGGGGGAACAGCCACAAAATAAATCCGCTCCACCAAACTCGGATCGATCACAAACGGATTATCATTGCCCTGTTGTTGTCTAATCTTTTTGTTACGTTCAACTTCCTCGGGAGTGGGAGGATATTGCAAATGCCAGCGATAAAGAACGTCTTTCTGCTGCTCAAAATAGCCTTGATTCACTCCTTGCTCATTTCCATAAAGAGTGAAGAAATAAAACATACCACGAGCAACTAAACCTTTAACGGCATCTCTCGGCTCAAATCCATTCTCGCCAAGTTTACTGAAGTCCCCCAAATTCCCTTGAAGCGGGGGATCTTCCTCGTAGTGATAATCTGGGTCAATCCATCGGATAACAGAATCGGGCAGACATTCCGTAAATATCGCGTAACCGCGATCGTGATTTGCTCGCTTAAAAATAGGGAACATATTGTGAAGATCCCGTCCCAACTCACCTTCATTTCTTGCATGGCGATATTGTCTGGGCCACAAACGCTCAATGACAAACTGTAGGCGAGTACAAGCATCAAAGAAATCTTCTGCTTCTGATTCAACTCTGATTTTCTTATCCGAATAAATACAAGTAATTTCGCTATCTTTCCAGGCAATTTTAAACGTTTGCTCTCGGGATTCGCGATCAGACAAATACTTGACCGGTCTGTAGTTCTGAGCAATTTTATCTTTAAGAACGTTTCCTCTGTTCTCTCCAAATATCTGCGATTTCTGCAATCCCGCCGCCAACAACTCATCCCTTGCGAACCTTGCATACTCTCCACCCAACGTCTCTAAAATCTGCGCACTAATCTCCGCAAAAGGCTGAATAACCCCTGCATGATCTTGGTTCAACTCGGTTGGTTTAGTTTTCAGCTCCGCCACAAAATCCTTCAGCGAAATTCCCAATTTTTCAGCAATATATTTTGAGACTCGCTCAAATACCTGTACTGTCCGAGAACGAGCCGTACTGCGCTGCAAAATCTTCCGCACCTGCGGATCAACAAAGTCATACAAAACCCGATCCGCATCGGGATGGGGCTGCCATACCTTCAAAATGCCTCCCAGAAAAACCTCGGCTACCTGCACCGGTCCCGACTCACCCAACATCTCCTTTTGAATCAACCGCACCACCGGCAAAAATAACGTCGGGACCCCAGCCAACAACGCCGCCAACTCCTGCGCTAACAGCGAAGACCGATTTTTAAAACGAGCTACCCGCTCTTCCGGCGATCTTTTCTGCGAGCTAACTGCAACCGGATCATCGTCATCATCAAAATCTCTGGCTAATACAAATCCTGCTACCTGAGCGCCGTAACGCCCCACCGTGACATTACTCCAATCCCGCAAACTATCCTCATCCAAGGAAATCACCGGGACATTGACGCGATCGCGATCCGGTAGCTGAAAAACACTCTCCCACACCAAGACTTCTGATAATCGCAGCCGCTGGTTCCCGCCCCCCATTTCCTGACTGCGAAACAGCACCTTGGCCCCTTGACCCAAACCAGACTTAAGCCACATCCATTCTGGCAACATCTGCACCACTGCCAGCGGTCCACTCTGGCTCCAAGACTTCAACACCTCGAACATGCGCTCATCCCGCCAATAAGGAGCTGCACAATCACTCACAATTAACGTCATCCGCCGACCGGTGCTGTCTTTTAATTCCTTCGGATCAGTCTGCCGCTGATTATGCCGCCCCAAACGAGGATGCAACCCCAGCGTTTCCCCTTCACACACCAACCGCCAGCCCCGCACATCCCGAAAAATCCCATAGCTTTTTAGCAGTCGGAAAAAATCTTCAGCCGTGCGATACCACACCGACATCGAAGGGTTTGTATCCACCACCAAAGCCAACTCCAGCCACGGCTCCAACTCCGGCCGAAAAACCGGATTCACCAACCCATTCGCCGCCGCCGATTCCTCAGCCGTCAACGATTCATCCAGAGTCGCCGGTCGATTCACTGCCGGGACTTTTTGCAGCAGCGATCGCATAGCCTGGGCAAACTTGAGCGGTGTATTGCCTAACGCAGACGGATCGGTAATTTTGAGCGTTAAATTTTCGCGATCGCCTCTGAAGGTCTCCGACGATTTCAATTGCGGAGTCAGTTGCCCTGCGGGTTTACTGGTCGGTGCCAAAGGGTTAGACAGCGGGCTATTTCCGACTTCTGAAGTCCCTAAATCTGTTGATTCACCCGTACCTACAGAAGAATTCCTGTTTCCCTGTGAACCTGAACCATTTCCTGTTTGGTCAGCATTTGCGATCGGGTCCTGGAGTGAAGGTTGATTTAATAACAGCCAACAAACATCCGCCAGCTCATAACTGGTCATCTCCAAATCTGGAGCACTTAGCAGATCGAGTAATTGCGCTAAGCGATCGCTCATCAGACCGCCTCAGATTCCGATAGGCTCTTGAATAGAAGATCTTTAAGTTCTTCGCGGTTGTAAGGAGCGTCTTGTCCCCCTGCCAACATATAAATAACGTTGAGCAGTTGATCCGTTGCTAAATCACTTTTCTGATCGACTTTTTGCACAAATTCACCGACTAATTCAGCCACCGTATCCTTGGCTTCGTTGTATTCAGTCTCCCCAATATGAGCTTTAACGATATCCTTGAGCACCTCTTCGCGGGGATTGGGCATATTGATACGGATGCACCGCCGCTTGAATGCGGGAGGGAAATCTCGTTCCCCGTTGCTAGTCATCACCACAATCGGAAACGCCTGACATCCCACAACGCCTGCTTTAAGTTTTCTCGTTATATCACGATCTTCTGTGAAAACTTCTGCCGTATCGTTGGCAGGTTGTTTTAACCAACGCTTAAGTTCAGGAATTGCATACTCACCTTCTTCAAACAAGTTCAACAAGTCATTGGGTAAATTGATATCACTCTTGTCAATCTCGTCTACCAAGAGCACTCGCGGCAAAGAAGACGGCAAAAAAGCTGTGCCCACCGGACCTAACGTAATGTAGCTACCAATTTTTAGATCTGCATCTCCTTCT
>JBCDHF010000233.1:0-7510 GCA_038750375.1 Cyanobacteria bacterium P01_H01_bin.15 | reverse complement strand
GAACAAGCATAGAAATTTCTAGCCAGCTTTGGCACATAGGTTTTCCAGGAGGGCAAGGTAATTTTTACTCCAAGCTGCGATCGCAAATTTTTCTCGGGCAAACTGTTGCGCCTGAGTGGCTCGCTGAGTTGCGGCGTCTGGATCGTCTAAACAATCCGCGATCGCTTGTTGTAAAGCCAACGGATCATCTTTGGAGACTAATCGCGCAGTTTTGCGATCACTTAATGCATCGGGAATCCCGCCAACTGTCGTCGCTACAATGGGTAATCCAGCATGCATCGCCTCATGGATCACATACGGAATCCCTTCGCCTCGAGACGGTAATACCAGCAGATCACTTTGGCTCATCAATTCAGGGACATCCTCTCGCCAGCCGAGAAAAGAGACTCGTCCCGTGAGTTCTGGCGTTTGCTCAACAAAATCCTGACAAGTTTGTCCATAAGCCTCGTCCGTTGCGCCACCGACCAGTTGCACCTGGATCTCGGGTCGATTCAGCGCCGCCACAGCCTGCAGTAGACCCAACTGATTTTTGCGGTTATTAATCGAGCCGATGCAGGTAATGACATAAGGCTCAGATGAGTGCGATCGCACTTTGGGGGGATAGGCTTGAATTTGCCGAATTCGCTTTTCGCTAATTCCTGGCGCAATCGCCCGGATTTTTTTAGCAAAAAAACGAGGAATCCAATTGCCAAATAAGTCTTGGCGTTGGCAAGCTGCTTCCATTACGATGGCATCTGCCTGCCATAATCCCCACTGCAATAAACCTCGCCAAAACAAAGACCTGGTTTTTTCTAGCCCAATATCCCAAATGAGAGGAACCTGGAGCTGCTTTGCGGCTCCGTGAGTTAATAAAACCGACTTAACATTACGGCACCAAATACCTTGCACTTGATACCGGCGTCCTAAATCAGCTAGCTGACAATGGTAGGTCTCCAACGCACCTAGGATCCCGAGCTTCTCCGACCAAGAACTTTTTACAGCCGAGTCATTGGTAATAAGCACTTTCGGTGGCGTCAAAACCTCGACTGCCACTTTTTGTGATCGCAAAGCCTGAGACAAGAGATTCTCCTGAGGCACAACCACAATTGGCAGCCAAGTTGTGGATGCTAAGGCTTGAACTAAATTTAAAATGACTTGCGGCCCACCGCTTAGAGATTGGGCTTTTGCCGCGAAATAAATTAATAGCGATCTCGTAGAGGTCATGACATCAAAGGCTGAATCTGCGACTGACAAGTCCGTGATTGATAAGGACACACTGAATTCCCATAACAAAGCCGCAGATTTTAACTAGATCTGCGGCTTTATGAATTTAGGGCTTAGACAGTCTTGACAAGAGTCTAAACTTCAACAGGTGTCTTCTCATCAACCGCCATCAGTTGATCGTAAACTTCACGCATCTTCAGACCAACAAGCACCTGAAACAGACCCGATCCATTGTTGGAACCAGGATAATCCTTGTGCTTAAGCAACAACTCAGTCATCTCACCATAATATTTGGTGCCAGTCTTGCTTAGATGGCTTTCAATGTAAATGATTTCCTCGAGCTTATCGAATTCACCATCCACTTCGAGGACAGACACCTCGTGACCATAGTAAGCATCGGGACCATAAAACATCTTGATGCCAGGGAATGCACAAGTCAGCTTACGGCCACAAGGACGCCAGTCGATAGTAGACCCTTCATCGAAGAGATAAGCAGGCTCAAAATATTGCTTGCCTTCTTTTTGGACTAGGCGAACCCGCAGCAGGTTACTGTCTTTATCGTTAATCAATTGGGTCGGCAGAATTTGGATGACGACATCGGCAAATTCCCGCTGGGGCTCAATGAAAGCTGTGAAGTCAGGCTTCCGCGCATTGATGGAAGCTAAAACGTCTTCGTATGTATGACCCCGCTCCGCCATATCACGCTTGATCTTCCAGTTAATTTTGACTTCTTGGTCAATATCCAAATAAACGCCAAAGTCGACCAGCTCACGAACCCGCTCATCATACAGAGGATGCAATCCTTCAATCACAATCACTTTATTGGGCTCAATCCTCTCTGGCGGGTCAAGTTCACCAGTCTCGTGGTTATAAATAGGCTTATCAATGGCATTTCCTTCTTTAAGCGCTTTGATCTGCTCGTACATCAGCTCAAAGTTATTGGCTTTGGGATCTAAGGCTGTTACGCCTGCGGCTTTTCTGCCCTTACGATCCAAGCTGTGATAGTCATCTAGGCAGATAACTGTCATGAACTCTTCACCGAATAAATCAGTCAGACGGCGCAGAAAAGTGGACTTACCACAGCCGGAGTCCCCAGCTACGGCAATCAAAACAACCCGATCTACTTGTGCGGTCATAGTTACCCTCTAATTTCCCCAGATTTGAGAATGGAATTACTTGTGTCAAAAGAATGCGGCAATATTAATCAATCCAACTCTCTTGGAAGCATTCACCAGTCCGTCAGAAATCACGACTGAGTGTGCGCTATTCCCTTCAAGACTCAAGTTTTAAACATTTTTTACAAATATTGTTAAAAGATCTTACCAGACACCCCAACCCCTCACAAGCAGATTATTTCACCCCTGCGATCGCAAACTCAAATTCTGTATATTTATAGCGAAAATTTCCTAATTCTAGATTGAGAATATAGGGATTAAGCTGCGAGGGAACAAGGCTTCGGCTACAGTAACTCTGATAGTGACTGCCCAAAGTCAACAATTTAGAGCAACTAGCGGTTAAGGAAGACTCTTTTATGTATGGTCCAAGTCTGGCAAATTCTGGCAAAACATTTGCAGAGCGCACGTATGTGTTTGAAGTAATTGGTTTAAGCAAGCAAATATCCGCGTCTGGGCTAGCGCTCGATGTGCGGCGCAGTGGTCCCACGACCTTTATCGTCCCCTATGGGCGCATGAATCAAGAAATGCAGCGGATCCAGCGTCTGGGGGGAAAAATTGTAAGCATTCAAGCCTTGAGCACATACACTGAAGGGAATGCTCCGACAGGGAGTTCAGAGACCACTCCATCTATCTCTCAGAAACCCATGACTCAAGCGAAAGCTAAAAAGGCTGATATCCCCGTTAATTTGTATCGCCCGAAAAATCCTTACATCGGCAAATGTTTGTCTAATGAAGAGCTGGTTGCAGAAGGCGGTGTAGGGACCGTTCGCCATCTCAAGTTTGATCTGTCCGCTGGCGATCTTCACTACATCGAGGGACAAAGCATCGGCATTGTTCCTCCGGGTAACGACGACAGAGGTCGTCCTCACAAGCTCCGCCTTTACTCCATCGCCTCGACTCGCCACGGTGACGATATCGACGACAAGACCGTCTCACTGTGTGTTCGCAAACTTGAATACAAGCATCCAGAAACAGGCGAATTGGTTGAAGGTGTCTGCTCTACCCATCTCTGCAACTTAGAACCCGGCGAAGACGTGGCCATTACGGGCCCGGTCGGCAAAGAGATGCTGCTACCCGACGATCCTAACGCTAATATCATTATGATGGCGACAGGTACAGGAATTGCGCCGTTTCGTGCTTATCTGTGGCGTTACTTCAAGGAAAAGCACGAGGATTTTGAATTCAAGGGCCTTAGCTGGCTAATATTCGGAATTCCAGTTACGGCAAATATTCTGTACAAAGAAGAGCTAGAGCAACTCCAAGCCGAAAATCCCGACAACTTCCGCTTAACCTACGCCATTAGCCGTGAACAGAAAAATGCGGACGGCGGAAAAATGTACATCCAGGACCGCGTGGCAGAACATGCCAATGAGCTGTGGAACTTAATCAAGCAAGACAACACTCATGTCTACATTTGCGGACTTAAAGGTATGGAAGGGGGAATTAATGAAGCCCTGACTAAAGCGGCTGCTGTTGATGGCGTCGATTGGACCCAATACCGCAAGGATCTGAAGAAAGCTCACCGCTGGCATTTAGAAGTGTACTAAGTCTGGTTTTAGCAGAGCGAGAACTCAACTACTTGACTTCATCTAAAAATTCTTTAACGCATTGGAAAGCCCTTCCGATGCGTTTTTTGATGGTGTTCTTTCAAAGCTAGGCATTGCGGCTATCCTGAGAACTACGTTAAATTTAGTAAACAAACGTTCAATAATCTCATCCTCAAAAAACTTTGTGCTAGTCGCGAGGTGAAAAATCTCAAGCTTATCGGCATGGGTAACGGGATGAAGCGAAAGCTAACAGATAAAAAGCGGTAAATCGTATGAAATCTTGGAAATCTATAGTTTTGTGGATGTTGCCAGCGCTGGTCGTCGGCTTCTTCCTTTGGCAGGGCGCCTTTAGTGTCAACACCGCAAATATGGGGGGCAACGCCGCCAATACGCGCATGACCTACGGCCGTTTTCTTGAATATTTGGATAATGGGCGGATTAAAAGCGTTGACCTTTATGAAAATGGTCGGACTGCCATTGTGGTAGCTAGCGACCCGGAACTTGACAATCGTCTGCAAAAGCTACGGGTCGACTTACCCGCTGATTCTCCAGACTTGATTACCAAACTGCGGGAATCAGACATTGCCTTCGATTCCCATCCCATGAGCAATGATTCCGCTGTCTGGGGTTTCCTCGGTAACCTCTTGTTCCCGGTACTCTTGATTGGCGCACTGTTCTTTTTATTCCGCCGCTCAAACAACATGCCCGGTGGTCCCGGTCAGGCCATGAATTTCGGGAAGTCCCGTGCTCGTTTCCTAATGGAAGCTCAAACTGGTGTCATGTTCGATGACGTGGCAGGTGTGGATGAAGCGAAAGAAGAACTCGAAGAAATCGTGACGTTCCTTAAACAGCCTGAGAAGTTTACAGCGGTAGGCGCTCGCATTCCGAAAGGCGTTTTGTTGGTGGGCCCTCCCGGAACCGGTAAAACTTTGCTGGCTAAAGCAATCGCAGGTGAAGCAGGCGTCCCGTTCTTCAGTATTTCTGGTTCTGAATTTGTAGAGATGTTCGTTGGTGTTGGTGCTTCTCGCGTCCGTGATCTATTCAAAAAGGCGAAAGAGAATGCGCCTTGCTTAATCTTCATTGATGAGATTGATGCCGTCGGTCGCCAGCGTGGTGCTGGAATTGGCGGGGGTAATGATGAGCGTGAACAGACCCTCAACCAGTTGCTAACTGAGATGGATGGTTTTGAAGGCAATACTGGCATCATTATCATTGCCGCGACCAACCGCCCCGACGTTTTGGATTCCGCTCTCTTGCGTCCAGGTCGTTTCGACCGTCAGGTCACTGTCGATGCACCGGATTTGAACGGTCGTTTGGCAATTTTAGAAGTTCATGCCCGCAACAAAAAACTTTCTGAATCGGTCGGCTTGGAAGCGATCGCACGTCGCACTCCTGGCTTTACAGGCGCAGATTTGGCCAATTTGCTCAACGAAGCAGCTATCTTAACAGCCCGCCGTCGCAAAGAAGCGATTACTATTGCCGAAATTGATGACGCGGTAGACCGCGTAGTTGCGGGGATGGAAGGCACCACTCTTGTAGACAGCAAGAGTAAGCGTTTGATTGCTTACCACGAAGTGGGTCATGCTATCGTTGGTACTTTATTGAAAGATCATGACCCAGTTCAAAAGGTCACCTTGGTTCCTCGCGGACAGGCCCGGGGCTTGACCTGGTTTACACCCAGCGAAGAGCAGGGATTAACGACCCGGGCGCAATTGATGGCCCGCATTGCCGGAGCCATGGGGGGTCGCGCCGCGGAGGAAGAAGTCTTTGGTTACGACGAGGTAACGACAGGCGCGGGTGGTGATTTACAGCAAGTTACTAGTATGGCTCGCCAGATGGTAACGCGCTTCGGCATGAGCGACTTAGGGCCCATGTCTTTAGAGAGCCAACAAGGTGAAGTCTTTCTTGGTAATGGTTTGATGAATCGCGCTGAGTATTCGGAAGAAGTCGCTGCTCGCGTCGATGCTCAAATCCGAACCTTAGCAGAGCACGGGCATGGCCTTGCTCGCAAGATCATGAAAGAAAATCGAGAAGTTGTTGATCGCCTGGTTGAGTTGCTTATTGAGCGGGAAACTATCGATGGCGAAGAATTTCGACGCATTGTTTCTGAATATACAGAGGTTCCCGAAAAAGAGCAGTTCGTTCCGGTCCTCTAATCGCTTAGTCGAATTTATGATTAGCTGACATCGCAGTCGATTGTCATTGAAGCAGTAGGCCGAACAGTCTACTGCTTTCTTTTAATGCCATACACTGTCCATGCAGAGAAACGCCCTGCAATTTTGCGATGTTCGATACCGCTGACTGACGAAACGGCATGCTAGGTTAATTTTTGTAAAGAACTATTGGTTGCAAGGAACGATGGATGTAGCTCTGCCTGAATCGGTTAAAGTCTGGTCCCAATTCGGTCATCCCATCATGATGTGGGTACTGTTTGCCCTGAGCGTTTACGCCTTGTATTCAGGGGTCCAGATTTTTCGGATTCGCTCGGGTGATAAAGAAGTCCGCAAGAAACTTGTCAAAAAGAAATTTAAGGACCGCCACCATCAAATTGGCTCAATTCTCATTAGCTTTATGGTGTTGGGGACCATCGGGGGCATGGCTGTCACGTACATAAATAATGGCAAGCTCTTTGTCGACGCCCATTTAATTGTGGGTTTGGGGATGACAGGACTGATTGCAATGTCGGTCTCCATGGTGCCCTTTATGCAAAAAGGACAATCTTGGGCCCGGTATACTCACTGGGCAGTCAATCTGGGAATGCTGGGGTTATTTGGTTGGGAAGCGGTGTCGGGGATGGAAATCCTTCAACGCATTGTCGAAAAGATGTAGCCAAGTTCGTTAGAACTTAAGCTGTTGCTAGTTTCCAAAGCTGACGGCTACTTTTCGGCGGAAGCGGTAGCCCTTGCTGATTATGAAAATCTTTTTGGACTTTCTGGGTTAGACGGGGCGAAACCTGACGCACAATTTGGGACAACAAGCGATCACCAGTTGCTTGTAGTAATGAGCTCGGTAATCTGTAGATGAACCGAGGGAATTGAACCCAGACATGGAGTTGAAGTTGCCACGTAACTTGAGTAATCAGATCTGGAAAATTAGCCGTCTGTTTAGCGGCTGATGTTACGACTTCTTCTAGGGACAAAGATGCTTGATAATCGACTTCATAACCTTGCTGCAAGGCCTTTTCCCCTGGCACAGTATGCATAACATAAGTGCGATCTACAGGTGGCTTTAGTACGACACACATGCAAGGTTCAACTTCGTAACCAAATTGTTTAAATCGGCCAATTCTTAGCAAATATCCTCTGTCACCAAAAGGCTCTGCTTGCATCGGTTGAGCACAACGACAAAACCACTGTTCATGGGCATTTAAGTAGTTTGCGACTGTTTCAGGGCAGCTATGCATTTCCATCACACCAGCAAAGGCCGTTTGAAAGTGCATGGCTTGTGACAGAGAGTCTAGATCTGCGGTCTCGATAGCCTCTTGATTAGAGTCGAGTTGATTATAGGCAGCGAGTTTATCGAGCGGAACCGAAAAAGGGGGTTGGGAAATAAAATTTAAGGCGTACGGTAAGCGACACAGGGGTG
>JBCDHF010000232.1:0-7510 GCA_038750375.1 Cyanobacteria bacterium P01_H01_bin.15 | reverse complement strand
GTTTGTCCAAAGGCCCCTTTCCCCAAAACTTTAACGATTTGATACCGCTTGCCAACAACGCCTCCAACCATAGAACTACAACTTATCGACGATTTTTAAAGAGGTTAACTGAGTTGTCCACTAGGTCTCGTTTGAATCCTTACTAGATTAAATGACGTAAATACAACGAAAAAGACTGCGAGTAGACAATTATTGCCTTAACGTTTTTTTACGTAAGCAGTATATCGATTCTATTCGTAAATTCCGAAATCAAGCTGGAAAGTCCTGTTATAAATATCTAGTTTAAAGTGGCTAGCGACCATCAACGATCATTAGAATTGCGGTGCGTAATGTTCCGCGTGGCAGATGGGGTTTATTTATGACATTAGCTCAAAACCAAAACTGGGCTTTTTTAAAAGTTGGCATGCTGGCCTTGTTTTTGGCGACTCCATCGTGGCATTCCCTCCTTGCCCAACCCTTTTTTAGCAATGACAACGGCTCTATTTCAGAAGTCACATCCCCTCAATCCCCCTCCGAACCGACAATAGAAGCGGCGCAAGAAGACGCAGAAGTCCAATTATTTATGATCTCAGGCTTAACGGTCACCGGCAGCTCTATTTTTGAGGCGGCTGATTTTGAAGCCATCGTTGACCCCCTCCGCAATCAATCGGTGCCATTATCGACTCTTCAGTCTGCAGTGGATCAGGTGACTCAGCTCTATATCAATGAGGGCTACCTGACCACTCGGGCTATTCTCAACACCGAATCTTTGCAAACAGAGACAGTTTTGATTCAAGTGTTGGAAGGTGGAATTGAAAGTATTGAGCTAGAAGGTGCTGACGGCTTAGCTAGCTATGTGCGAGCACGGTTGCGTTTAGGGGCAGGGACGCCACTGAATGTAGGAAAATTAGAAGACCAATTGCGTGTACTTCAAGGCGATCCTTTAATTGATGCGATCGAAGCCAGTCTGAGAGCGGGTTCTACCGTTGGTCAGAGTATATTAGCCGTACGGGTAGACCCCGCAAAGCGGTTGTTTGGTGGGATGGGTGCGGATAATTATTCTCCACCTAGCGTGGGTGGTGAACGGCTACGGTTGAGTTTGGGGTATCGAAATCTCAGCAACTCTCTGGGGGATCAAATTGCGGTTAGCTATACGCCTCGCTTTCAGGAATTTAATACGTATACTCTGGATTTTGGTTATCGAGTGCCGGTCAACGCAATGGATGGTACCGTGGGGGCCCGATTTACTCTAGATCGCAATGAAGTCATTGAAGGGCCGTTTGAAACCCTAGATATTCGAGGAAACTCAGAGTTATATAGCCTCAATTTTCGCCAGCCACTAATTAAGACTCCGCAAGAAGAGCTGGCTTTTAGCGTAGGTTTTGCCTACCGAGATGGTCTAACTTCTACGTTTGCTGGACCGACGCCGTTTGGACTTGGGCCGGATTCGGATGGTACTACGCGAACGTCCGTTTTAAGTTTGGGACAAGACTATACTGTGCGCGATTCGTCAGGAGCTTGGGCGATTCGGAATTTGTTCCGTTTTGGTTTGGATATTTTTAACGCTACCGACAATCCTGGAGACATACCAGATGGTCAGTTTTTTAGCTGGTTAACTCAATTTCAGCGTTTGCAAGTCATTAATCCGGATAATTTTTTGATTATCCAAGCCGATCTGCAGTTAACAGGGGATGGACTCTTAGCCTCCGATCAGTTTGCGATTGGTGGCGGACAGTCGGTACGAGGATATCGCCAGAATGTGCGAAGTGGAGATAATGGTTTTCGATTCACGATCGAAGATCGGCTCACCGTTGCGCGTAAGGAGTCAGGAGAACCGCTATTTATTGTGGCTCCTTTTTTTGATGCGGGTAAAACGTGGAACGTTGATAGTAATCCTAATGTTACATTTCCCGATCGCTTTATTGCTGCGATTGGCCTAGGACTGCTATTGCAGCCTGTTGAGAGATTAAATCTGCGAGTTGACTATGCGCCTCCGCTTATTGATTTAGATGATCGCGGTGATAATGTTCAAGATTACGGATTCTATTTCAGTGCTGACTATCAATTTTAATGTTTCTTGGCGACAAGTGTGAGCAAGGAAAAATATACGTCGCTAGGCCAACACAGCGTCATGCACGGTTGCCCATCTAGCAGGATAGATTTTCTTATTGAGTCAGGCGGGAGAACTCTTCGTAACCAGTTGGGCAGATCAGTTGTCTTTTTTCCAAGCGAACTTTGGGTGGCTGGCTCACCCCGGGCTGCTGACTCTGACAAATTAACGCCGATAGCCCCGCAAAAGCTGAGCCCCCTCCTAAAGTGCCGATATACCCATAGGTTCTAGAACGCTCAGGCATCGCCCAAAAGTCAAGCCGTTGAGGTTCACGTAAAGAGATCTCGTAGTTATGGAGACTCGGCTCTGGGGGAAAAACACCGAGCTGATCAAATCGGGTTGTAAATTCACCCTGCTCGACATAGTACTGAATTTGTGATCGCACTAACCGCTCTAAATAATCCTGCGTTGCTTGCTCATCTGGTGCTTCGGCACAAGCAGTACATAGACACAGTAAGCTCAAGCTCGCACCAACGAGCAATTTCACGGCTTGGCCTCTTGAGTCGAAATGACGGGCTCGCCGAAACCCGGCTCCCAAATTAAGACCTGTCGATCAAATCCGCCGGTTGCGAGATATTGACCATTACGACTAAAACTCACAGATTTAACCCAGTCTCGATGCTCTTTTAAATGGCGAATCCTTAGACCGGTGGCAAGATCCCAAATCATCACCCCATCGTTACTGGCGCTTGCCAAGGTTGCACCATCCGGATGCAGAGCAAGCCCACGGATAGGACCGATATGGCCTTTGAGCTCGAACCGTAAAGATTGGGTGGCGATGTCCCAAACTCTAATCAACCGGTCTCTGCTACCCGTAATCAAGGTTTGACCATCTGGACTAATTGCCAGTTTTTCCACTGTTTGTTCATGGGCTTTGAAGTCCGAGATTTTCTGGCCAGAGCGTAAATCCCAGTACTCTACAACGCCAGATTGATTGGCGCTAATCAATAAGGTTCCATCTGGATGGATCTCCAGGTCATAAATAGGCGACTCTAGAAGGCTCAGTGTATAGAGTGGTCTACTCTTACTTAAATCCCACACACGGATACCATCCAGCCCACCACTGACTAGAACACGACTATCAGGGGAAATCGACAGCGCTAATAAATTGCGCAGATGATCAACGAGTAAACGTTGAAGTTCGCCATTATCGACATCCCAGATCGCAATATTGCCTGTGTCACCAGCAACAGCGAGGAAACTTCCATTTGGACTAAGTGCCATGACATTAACCGCTTGCTGCTGGGCTCGTTCACTGTCAAGAACATCACCATCCTCCAGAGACCAGAGAATGAGTCGGGGATCATTTTCTCCACCTCCCGCCAAAATTCTGGAACTTTCCGGACCAAAGACTAGGGAATCAACAACTGCTTGATGTTCTTCAAATCGATAGCGCAGAGTTACCTGACGCCAGGCAGCAGGGCCCTTTACCGTAAGGGGCGAATGAGTCTGCGGGATGACAGCAGGCTCATTCTCAGGGATTTCGAACTCTTGGGACGTTGGTAATGTAGGTGACGACGAATCATCTGAGAGCATCGATGGCTCAGAATCCGCTAGTGCTGGTGACTGGAAATTACTTAATACACTCGCCACCACAATGACGATGGAGGAGCAAACTGTTCGCAAATGCATCACTTTCTTTCTCACGGCCCAAAATTCAAACAAGTTAACCGCCTGTCACCACTTGCCAAAAGCAAGCACATCTCAAAGAGAAACGCGACTAGGACAATAATGCCAGATTGAGCGCTCAAGGACGATGACGATAGGTAGGGTGATCATGATGGTTCAAAACTGGCAAAGGTTGGTTAGGACTCCTTGAAGGAAGATAATGTCGGGGCCGCAGAGGCTGAGTCCCAGACGGAGAAAGACTCCGTATTAGCCAGCGCCGTATAATCGCGGTTCCGATAACACTGATGCCAAAAGCCTCAAGAACAGGACTGCCCGTAGTGCCCCCGATCACAAAATTTGTAAGCCCTACGAGTATTAGAAATCGACTAGCCGAGCTTGATAGGTAAGTACGATGCCATGAGCGAAGATGAAGCGGCTTCATAAAGCTAATTTGAATCGACGAGAACAGTCCCAATCGAGACCCTTACCAAACTAGTTTATACTCCCCATCAGCTCATACTTATTTTACTGAAGGCCCAGCCATGCCAAGAGTCCCTGTCCTGTGGCGTATTCAATAATGAGGGTTAGAACAAAACCAATCATGGCTGCTCGACCATTTAACCGCTCGGCATATTCATTAAATCCAAATTTAGGATCTTCAAGCTTGGGCTCAGTGCTGGGCTGGGGAACCGTCATAATTTAATCTCTGCCGCAGAATTACTAACTTTTGTTACGCATACTTATTCTAATCTTGACCCTTAAGTAGTCAATCCGCTTTTGTACCCGAAAAAATTCAGAGTCAGTATATACAGAGGCTTGAGTCTCAAAAAAAATTATTCCTGCCAGTTTTTTAGTCCGTATAATTACGGGAAATGTGACAGGTGCTTTTTTTTTTTCCGTAGAACAACGATGGTACGGAATTCACGACCTCCTGACAATGAAGAGGCTTATTCAGGGGATTATTAGGGAGTAAGTAGCCATGCCGTCCCAGAATCGTGAACGTAGCGGAATCGAAATGCTAAAGAAATACGCGAAGCAGCCATCTTGGCAGCTCCGGAATCGTATTGTGGAACGAAATGCTGGGTTAGTGCGAAAAGTAGCCCACCGGACGAGTAAGCAATGTGCCGAACCTTACGAGGATTTAGAGCAAATTGGATATTTGGGTTTGATTCGCGCGATTGAGCGTTTTGATCCTTGTCAAGGTGCGGCTTTCAGCTCCTTTGCAATTCCTTACATTCGCGGCGAGATGCTTCACTATCTCCGAGATCGGGGCGGGGTAATGCGTATTCCTCGGCGTTGGCAAGATCTGTACTCACGGGCGAAAAAGGTGCGCAAGCAACTAGTGATTGATCTGGGTCGGACACCGACTGAACGCGAAATTGCGATCGCACTTAATGTCTCTTCTGAAGAATGGTCAGAGTGCCAACTGGCGACCCAAAATCGCTTGCCAGTGAGCTTAGACGCCGTTCTGTCTAGTTCTGCGGATTGTTCCTTGACTGTGGGTGACACGTTAGCCGATCCGAGAGTTCAGTTACGCCGAGGTTGGGAGGATGATACGCTGCATCTCCAAGGAGCGATGAATCTACTGGACGATAAAACTAAGGCTGCTATTGAGTTCGTCTATCTCCGTGATTTACCTCGGCGAGAAGCCGCTAAGCAAATTGGCGTTAGTCCGATGACAATCACACGACATCTTCACAAGGGTGTTAAGCAACTGTGTTCAATCATGAGTCCTCAGGTCGCCTAACATTTGTCGGGAATATTGAGCCTTAAACACTTCAGAGTAAGTCTTATTAGTAGCTCAGGAAGATCCGCATTTTTGCAGTTAAGATTGTTTGTTGACAATTCTAAACCCACTTGGTCAGAGCATAAACCGATACAGTCTTTGCCAGAATGCTTAGAGGATTTTTGATTTTAAGTCATCTAATATATGTAACGTTTGGGCGTGCAATCACCCCATTTCATAAAATGTCGATTTCTAAGCCCAAAAATGAGTACCTAGCTAGGCAAAATCGCTCTCTCTTATTTGTCGGCTCTTGAGCAATCAGAGAGAGTCGGATCGATTATTACCACTTGATTTCTGGCAGATATGAAGCCAATACGTAGCTCATGGTCCAAACCCCTGGAAAATCCAGCATCGAAAAGTTAGTCCTCTTCTGGGGGATCTACCCAACGCCCATCAGACTTAATGAGTTCGATCAGAGCTTCGACGCCCTGCTCCTCTGGGACTTTCTTGATTTCTTCACGACCTCTATAAAGAGCAATATAGCCAGGCTGGCGACCAACATAGCCGTAGTCAGCATCCGCCATCTCACCAGGTCCATTCACAATACAACCCATTACAGCAATATCCAGTCCGGTCAAGTGCTCCGTTGCCGCTCTAACTTCTTGCAATACATTCTCCAGGTTAAATAAGGTCCTCCCACAGGACGGGCATGCCACATATTCGACCATCGTCTTTCTTAGACCCAGAGCCTGCAAAATGCTGTAGCATACAGGTATTTCTTTTTCTGGAGACTCGGTTAAAGATACGCGTATCGTGTCACCAATACCGTCAGCGAGTAATGGCGCCAAACCCGCCGTCGACTTAATACGCCCATAATCGCCATCTCCAGCCTCTGTAACTCCTAAGTGAAAAGGGTAGTCCATGCCCAATTTATCCATGCGCCGGGCCATGAGTCGATAAGCGGCGACCATCACAGGGACACGGGACGCTTTCAAAGAAACAATTATGTTCTGGAAATCAAGGGACTCACAAATCCGTATAAACTCCAGCGCTGATTCCACCATGCCCTCTGGAGTATCCCCATAAGTAAAGAGCATTCGCTCAGCCAAAGACCCATGATTGACGCCAATACGCAGAGCCTTATTTTGCTCTCGCAAGGATAAAACTAATGGCTCTAAAGTGTCTCGAATTTTTTGTCCAATCTGACGAAACTCCGCGTCTGTGTAGTGCGTGCGATCCGGTTTGGGTTTTTCAAAGACATAAAGCCCTGGATTAATTCGTACCTTGTCAACATGTTTAACGACTTCTAGGGCAATCTTCATGCCATTGTGATGTACATCCGCAACCAAAGGCACAGATTGGTATTCTGCCTCCAACATCGCCCGAATTTCACCCAGTGCTCTAGCATGAGAAATACTGGGAACTGTAACTCGAACAATCTCACATCCAATTTCATGAAGACGCCGAATTGCTGCGACAGAGCCTTTAATATCCTTCGTATCCTCGTTAATCATGGACTGCACCACGACAGGATAGCCACCACCAATAGTGACATCCCCTACTTTTACAGGACGAGTTTTGCGACGAGTAATACTAGTCTCTACTAAAGGGTCCTTGTCAGGAGCATTGCTGCTAGGAGAAGTTGAGGGTTTATCTAAGGTTTGCATGGTTAGACCTTATCTTTCACACAGAGGATGGTTTAGCGTTGCTCTCCAATCATTGTGTCAGATTATTGGCTCTTACTGAGTCTACATTCCAAGATTGCTCAGGCAGGAATAGGCGGCTGCAAACCCAAACGGTTGAAAAAGTTATTGAAATCAAAGTATTGAGACATCAAAGCTTGAGCTCGCGTTGCTTTAATCGGCTCAGTGAGCCTCACTTCTCCAAAAGCTTGTTCAATAATTTCCACTGTCGTCAGAGTGTCTAAATGAACTGAGAGAATGGGAATTTCCAAATCCTCTGCCCGGTTCAAAATCAGTGACTGGGGTGGCATATTTCCTGTCAGAATTAAGCAGTGTGCCGATGTTTCTAGGGCGGCTAGTTGCAATTCAGTGCGGTCACTACCCGTCACAATCGCTAAGTTGCGC